>NZ_DBLZZO010000027.1:0-39353 GCF_057858645.1 Eubacterium sp. | reverse complement strand
TATATTTTTCTATCATTGATTATTTCTCCAATTTACGATACTTCATTCATTGTAAAATTCTTACTGTATAAAGTTTTCCAAATATTACATAGATTCAATCATTCTACAAACCGTGATAACATATTCTTTATAAATTTGCGTTTCCATAACAATTCCTTTTCTACTATATGTATCCCACATTAATAAGTCTCTATTAAGTCCTGTTCCCAAACATTTACTATACGCTTCTTTCATAGTCCAAATTTTTGTCTCAATTAACTCTGTATTTACTCTGTTCCTTGATAAAGCCTTTTTCTCTGATTTGGAATAATACTTATTAATTATCGTAGTGCTGACTTTATGTATTTTTTCCACATCAATTCCAATTTTATGATTTTTCCCAACAGCTACTGCTACCAATCCATCTGTATGAGATATGCTCAAATCATAATCAATATGTTTTTGAAAAAAAGGTTTTCCCATTTCATCTTTTTCTATTATGCAATCTAAAAGCCCAAATGTATATGTAACCAGTTTCTGTACTTCCTTATAGGCTATTGATGACATTTCTATATCCTCTATATTAATGACTGGTATTATTTTTATTCTTACATCGCCACACATAGTCATATATTTCATCTAGTAACCCTTATTTCTATATTTTATAAATATTTATTCATTATTACTATCTTCGTATGCCTTCCTTACAATATCAATTAATGCCTGTATTGTCTTTGCTTTTCTAATTTGTGAAAGATAATCATCTAATTCAATACCTAATTCCTCTTCCAAATCAAGTATAAAAATAACGATTGATTCTGATGTAATTCCATTTTTAGGTCTTATCTCCATATCTGGTGTGGATTTCTGGTTAATTCCTTTCTGATGCATTATTTCTGTATGTATTCTCAATACAACCTCTTGAATATTCTTCATTTTGCCTCCTCTTTTCTGCTAATATATTTTGCTATAATTTACGCTTTTTTATCCGATAATTTATTTTTTATTAGTAAAATATTCACTTTTCACCTCTTCAGGCCAACTTTCTTCATTTAATCCATGTTGTAATAAAAATGCCAATACCCACCTTTGTAATCCAAACCCTACACAAGCTGTTACTGTATCTTCACAGTTTTCAACAGATATATTAAATGGATCAGTAAACGCCTTCCCATGAAGATTGTATGAGGCTGTTGATATAGATTTATCTGGCGAAATATTTAAGTGCATTTCATATTTGCTTTTATCTATATGCTGAATCTTTCTATACATTTGCATTTTGGGAACAACAAATGAATCTGAAGCAAGAGAAATATCCCCTATTAATTGTAGTTTAGACATTAATTCTTTGGATTTTTGCATAATTTTATTGCGGCTTTCTAAAATAAATTCATTTGAACCAATCATAACTATCTCTCGAACATGATAATCACATAACCGTCCTATTTCGTTATAATTAAGCCTACCTTCGTTTCTAAAAACATTCTGCCTAAATGTTACAATTGTATTATCCTTTAACGTTTTATCTTTATATTCGATATATGTATGAAAGCAAGCCGACGGAGACAGTGCAAATCTTGGTTCCTTTATTATTTCTTTTACTTTCTTGTCATGCATAGCTGCATCAGTCTGTTCTAAATCCTTAAGACTCTCATTTACTGTAGAGCAAAAAATTGCATATTGTGGTGTTTTTCTTACATATCCTGTCATAGAATAATCATCCAGTGGTAATAATACAGGATAGAGTTTTTCAACAGCTCCCAATTCATATGCGATCTCACTAAATTTTGAATCCAAAAAATCAAATAAAAATTTTCCTTTTTCACCAAAACCAATTTGTCCATTGCCAAAGGAAATCACTTCATTTTCTAGTGTGCTTATATCGTAATACCTTTTATCATAGAGACATTTTTCATAATAAGTTTCTCTAATTTTGTTTGGGATTGTATATCTCTTCATCATTTCAACAAGTATTTTTCTTATTTCCACTATCCTGCTATTATCTGAAATTTCGATTTCAATCCCATCTTCTTTTATTGCAACATTTTGTATATCTGGTGATACAAAACAAATACTTTTTATAAATTCTTCAATATCTATATTATCTGACGGAACAATTTGTATCTTACTCACTTCTTCATCTCCATTATTTAACTTTTTATTACTTTCCTAAACTAAATGAATCCTCAAAATATTTTTCAAACACGTGATTATTCACATATTTTTGATATATATCATTGTAATTACTTGAAATACACTCAATAATTTCGTTAATAAACTCCTGATTATAAAACTTTTGAATCGTCAAAAATGAATATAAGGCTTTTTCTATTATATTAAGCTCTTTAAACAGCTTGATTAGCTTCTCAGTATTCATATGTTTTTCAAAATGTCTTATAAAGTTTACCATATCTACTATTTTATATATAATTAGATTTCTCTTATTATTCACCCATATCTCACCTGTAGCTTCTCTATAAAAATGACAAATAAGAAATGCTAAATTTGTATCAATTTCTAATCCTCTGAATGAATACTGTTCACCATTATATACTCTAGTTCCTATATCAAACACTTTAGAATCAATCAAGTTATCTTTTCCATCAAATAAGAAATTAATGTCTATTTCTATAATTCCATCATCTGTCTCTTTCATATATGGAATCAAATCATGATAATTCATTCTCTGTATAAGTTTTTCTTTTCTTGATGCTTCTATCAATTTTCCTTCTTTCTTCTTTGCTTGAATATAACCCGCACTGCTTAATATTGCATCAAGCTGCTCTAAATCTTCTTCATGCACTAATAGATCCATATCATTTGATCTTCTTGTTCCTTTTGTATACAAACATGCACCATATATTATTCCCTTCAAGCCTGCATATCTAATATTACAATTTTCCAAGATGTCGTTAAGTTCATTTATATATTTATACATTTTTTCTTGATTTACTGCTTGTCCATATACTAACATTTCAATATTCTTTTTCAATTCCCTTGGTATCTTAGTGCGCTGTTCTTTAGTAAGTCCATTATAAAAGTATCCTCCTAGCCTATGATTCATAGCTATTCCTACCACTTCTATCCAATCTATTTGTTTGTCTAGTGCTTTATTAATATAATTAATCTCTTCTTCATTTTTTTCTATCAATACCGCATTTAATATAAATTCATGTTCTTTTTTTATCATCCTATTTCCTTTCTTAATTGATAAAATATAAAAAATATATCTTCTTATATAATATTGATTTTCTGAATTTTCATAAATAAACTATTGTTCCAATATATATGAGCCTTTATGCAACAATAATAATATTCGGTTATACAATAATGTCACGTAATTTTTCTAAAATTATCATGTCTTAATATTACTGACTTTTTACTGATAACTTAACATACTTCAAAATTGATGATAAATTACTTCTCACTGATACCTTATCTAAATTAAGGGGTTGTCGGGAAATAACGAAATTTAACTCCTGACAGCAAAAGAAAAGAACATCCCCTGAAACAAGCAGTTTTCTGCTCTGTTTTTCCTTCAATTTTTTGTATTTTCCCATGAAAAAACCTATGATATTTCTGCCAATGGCAAACAGCAGAAACTCCCTGTAGACTTTTTCCAAAGAACGGTAATTGAATCTTCTGAAATTTTTATTTTCCTTAATATCTCCCAAATAACCTTCGGTCTGGATGGAGCGAGTCTGACGGTTCACCATTCCCTTCTCACTCAGAATATTTGCATGAGACTCTTCCTGTAGTTATTCCCATTTCTCATTGATTTTCATGATTTTGTTTTTTTCTGTCTTTTTCAACATCATATTTATATAAGCACTCTGCTTTATGAGAACATCCGTTGCAGGCTTCACAGCCATAAACCTAATAAGTCTGTGTGTAACCTTCTCTGTTTCTTTTCTCAGTGTTAATATAATGAAGTTTTCTTCCGTCATGACATATTTAATATTTCTCACCATTCTCCATAAAACATTCCAACATGTAACGGAGAAAAGGTGATTGTCGTTAACCATGTTTTTTCTATTTTTCCAGTAAAAAGTCAGGGATAGATGAACTCATTCGGGTTCATCTATCTCTGTTTTAGACTATCCATTTCCCTACAGCCCCTTTTCAATCTCTATTATCAAGTACTTTTTTACATTCCATCTTTTCACTCTGTTATTATCTGCAGTAATCTATATCTATTGTTCTTTTAGCAATTTGCGTGCCAGCTGAAAGGCATTTTTTTCATCTTGCAAAGCCAAGCACATTAATAATTCTTCCAATTTTTGCATTGTATTACTATGCATCAGTAGTCTAGATTTTTGCGAAACAAAATATTCCAATGGATCTGAATTGCTATATGAATGTCCTTTATATATCTTACAAGCAGCAATTCGATCACAAAACATCTCTACCAAATATTTATTCGGCATCTCAATTGGAGTTATTTTTTCGTTTTTCTCAACAAACATTTTTTCACTATAATCAAGCCAATATTCATTATGATGTTTGTTTCTATTCTTATGATACAACCATGCTGATGAGTATCCCTCTCTACTTTTTTGAATGCTATTTGGACTACATTTCCCTGTATAATACTTTACACCAACCGAAAATTCAGTAAATGAAAATTTTGAAATATCATGTACAATTCCCTGCCAATATAATCCAACTTTCCAACAGTATCTACAGACGATATATTTATGGCATAAAATCATTCTAGTATGTCCAATAATATTATAAAGTATCAATTTATTCTCACCCTCACTAATCATTTATATAATTGTTATAATATTGTTTAAGAACTTCAATTGCGTGTGGCGTAATAAATTTCTCCAAATCTGCATAATCTTTTTCACTTAGTTTTTTTCTAACAACACTAGCTGAAATAACCTGATTATCTTCACTTAAAGTTCTTGGTATTACTAACGTATTGATACCATATTGAGGCAACACTTCCTCTAGATGCTCCACGAGTAATCTAGTATATAAATCATTTGGCTCTTCGCCTAAAATTCTATAGTTTATTCCTAACGCCTTGCAATATCTTTCCGCAAAAATACGTGTTTCTGCCCACACATTAGTTAAATCAAATTCGTTTTTGCCAGTTGTTCCTGTAAAATAATCAGGGAACATTCGATAAGATGACAAATATGTTCCACTCGGCAACACTTTGACATTGTCAAATTCGCTCACTGCATCTTCGGCAATCTCTAGTCTTTCAAGAAACTGTATCTCAGACAAAGAATCTTGTGCAACAAATACATAAACATAATCCATTTCTTTTGAAGCAAATTCAACTAGAGCTTTATGCCCTAATGTAAACGGATTTGCCTGTGTACATATTCCTCCTATTCTAGAAAACTTCGAATTATCTACAGCATATTTTTTTAACGACTCCGTATAATTCAACAATTCTTTATTAAATATGAACGCATCATTCCTAAAACTCAAATCACAATTATTATCTACATAATAACTTGATACTTCTTTTCTGTTATCACTTTTACTACATGATAACAACCCACGAGATTCTAACCCTTCAAATATGAGATTTGAATACATTTCATTTGCCAAATGATTACAATGATAGGGATTATTTAAAAACAAATTTTCAGTTCCATCAAACATCGACTTATCCATTATCACTGGAATATGATTTTTTTCTAATAGTTCTAATGCCCTCTCTGTGAAAGCATCCATTATAACAACTGTATCCCCCTCATTAAATTGTGTATCCATTGCATGAAGGAAATCATTGCAAAATGAAGCATATGGTGTATGTGTTGCAGATCCATGATTCAATATCTTAATAGTATCGGGTGAATGCTCATTTACTCTTTTCTGCAAATAACTCTCTATAGTATAATTATCAGTCACACACATTCCCTGCACAATACATGGTCCAAAAAAATGTACTTCCTTTGAATATTTAACTGGATTATCGCACGTTTCTCTTACTCCATCCTTAACGCTAATATACTTATTAGACCTTACATCCATTAAACAATTATATAAACCATTAAATCTTACCATTCTACCACTTAATTGACCAAGTTCTTTATCGGTAGCATATGAATAACATTCTTCATTTCCACGATAAAAAATCTTTAAATACTCGTTATCAATCAATACATCATTAATAGTCTTATTTTTAGACATAATGTTTTTGTCATTGGCTCCTAAGTATGAAATATCATCCTTCCCCACAGCATAAACTGCCAACAAATCCAACTTTTTCTTTCTGGTATATTCAACAAAACACTTTACCAACACTTCTGACATTACATCAAAAATAATATAAACATTCTTCTTTATATCAAACTTATCTAAATAATAGTTTCTATATTCATCTGGATATTTTATATCCAATACAGCTTGATAATCTCTTCCTTTATCAACATCATTTTTGTACAAATAATAGGAATCATAAAAACATGTGTTAATACCTATAAGTTTTTTAATAATATTATTTGTATAATCATCATCTGAATTAGTGATAACTGCTAATTTATCAATTCCTCTTTCTTCAAAAAATCTTGCTATTTCTTCTTTAAAAGCGGTTAATTCTGGAATCATATTCTTAATATGATACCTTTCTGTATTTTCTTTATATGTTATTGAATTATAATATTCTCCACATATTCTTCCCTGTTCAAAAACTGGCAAGCGGAATAATGTAACATCATCTCTAAATCGTTTATACACAGATATCCTGTCATTAATTTCAGCAATATTTATGTAGTCAAATTCCCGACAAATATTAATTTCATTTTTATTATCTCTTATTCCATTTTCAAAGTCTTTGCAACTAATTATACCTTCAAATTCTTTATCATTCATTACATATACATAATCATTTAAATGACAAATAAACCACTCAACAAGTACATCGAAATTGATTTTTTCTTTTTCAAGAACTAAAAAACCCTCTTCCCTGTATATTATATTAGTTTTCATATTATTTCTTTCCTCTCAATTTTATTATAAAATCTCTCTCTTTAATGAAATTGCATTTTTTTCCATAAATTTACTTGCTATTTTGATTATTTTTTCACAATCCTGTTGTTTATCCAAGTCATAATTAATATAAACTTCAGGATTATCATAATAGAAAGTTAATATTTCTTTATTAAGTCCATGTGGATTATACTCTTGATTAATCTTAACAATATCGTCTTCCGTCAAATGAGAAAAAATATTAGTATTTCTCTCCATTATTTTTCGTGAATACTTGTTACAATCTCTATCATCAGTTCGCTTTAAACAAACTCGCATTCCATCTACATACAAAATACTTATTCCTTTATTAAGACAAAAATCGATTGCTTGACTAACCGTTTGAATTATAGGCTCTCCCCTATCATTAAGAGATGTATTACAGATAACTGGAACATCTGTAATATTATTAAATTCTTGTATGACACGATAAAGTAAATCATTATCCGACTCAGAAATTGTTTGTACTCTTGCAGTACCATCAAGATGAACTATCGCAGGAATTTTTTCTTTCCATTCCTCTTTAACATCAAATGCTTCTAACATGAATGGACTTTTTCTTCTCTGTTCAAAAATAGTACTTACATATTCTTCAATGACAATTGGTGCAACAGGGCGCCACCACTGTCTCTCTTTAATACGATTAAGCTCGTCCTTCATTAGTTCACTAGTTGGATTAGCTAACAGCGATCTATGTCCCAACGCTCTTGGTCCTATCTCAGCTCGTCCCTGAACCCACACTACAATATTATTTTTTATATCCTCAGCTGCCTGCTTTGCCGAGAACTCACTAACATTGATAATATATTTATCGAATATTTTAATAGCATCTTCAAACGTATCTCCTTCAAAATCATTCAAATCAGCACCATAAAAAGGATGCTTAAGAGAAAATTTAGGAATACAATCCATTTTATGATAAAAAGCTAAAAGACCAATTCCCATAGCCTCCCCACAATCATTCGCACAAGGGGGAATTTGCATTCTTTTAAAATTATATTCATCCATTAAAAAAGTATTTGTTGGACAATTAAGTGTAAATCCTCCTGCTAATCCCAACACAGTATCTTCACATTTTATATCAAATTTTTCTACCGCCTGACTTACATTCTCACTTACTATTTCCTGTGTTTTTTTATTTATTTGTTTCATAAAAGCACTGATATAATTTTCTTTTTCTGAAAATCTTTCATCAACTGAAAATCCATATTTCTCAATATGCTTTGCCAATCCGTCTAAATATTCCAATGCATTTTCAAGCGCAGCTTCATCTATCAACTCAACTTCTTTATTGTAGTCGACATTAACCTCTGCTTTACAAGCAGATGCTAAAGCCATAAGAGTACCCTCTCTCATACAAAATCTTTTTTTTGAACTTGACCATAATTTTCCTGGCGATTGAACAGGAAATATTTCTAATGAATTATCATGCCAATATGCACCTGAATAATACAGCTTATAATATGCACCATACTGTCCAACACTATCAGGTCCACTGTCTAAAGCAAACATCAAAATATCTTCATTTTCTTTATTTTCTTCACATAAAAATGCAGAAAACAAATGACATATATTATGATATCCTATGCCATTATAAACATTCTCATCTATATAATCGTTTGCCGTATCAATTGATGGTGTCCCCCAAATTTCTACTATATCTTCCATTTTCAAACCTACTGTTTTAAGTAAAAATTCAATAGTAGAATAAAGCTGTTCTGTTGAAAAAAAAGTAAATGTATGCTGTTTCCATCCGGAAAAACGTTCTAATTCCCAATATCGCACCAACTCGATAGTATCTGATTTTTTATACCATAACGCCACAGTCTGATCGTGTCGTAATTTAATATCTAATGCACATGGCAACTTACCGTCAACTAAAAAAGTTGACAAATAATATCCATCTTTCATTTTGAAATTCCTCCTACATATGAATATGTTCTTCTTTTGATATACATTTAAACTTCCCACAATTCAAAATACTACTTATAAAGTAGCTAGGATTTTTTACTCGCAATATAGCCTTATCATATAAAGAAGAACAATTCGCTATAACGTTTCTTAAAAACTTTACTACCTTATCTGAATCGACTTCATTTTCATTAATTACACTTATTTTAATTTCTGCCACTCTATCAACATAAGGCAAAACACTCGTAACTAATGCTGGCTTTTCTTCATCCTCACAATAACTAAAAACAAAATATCCATCTACATTATTGTCATAAAAATGCTTATATCGTATTGGATTTTTTTCATCATCTTGGATAAATTTACAATCCTTAATATCCTCATAAGAAAATAATGAACTAACTGCGTCAAATTCTTCTTTATACTTCATTGGTTCAATCTCATATACTTCCCAGTAATGTACATAAAAATCTTTTTGCATTTTTTTTAGATACTCACGTTCATTTTTTCTAAACGTAATAATTTCAAATTTTTTTGATTCTTTACTGATTTCTTTATATAAACTCATAAATACATCAATACTTTCTGATACAATAATTATATATTCCTCATAATCTAACAAATCATAAAATTCATCAAATGATGCTCTAATTGCAACCCCCTCAATCACTTCATCCTTATAATATGCAATTCTATTAACATCTTGAGTAACAGATATTTTTTCATCTATAACTCTATAAGCATCATACCGTAACATCCTTAGCGTTTTTTCAAATGCAGTAAGACAAAAGGCTGAATGCAAGTGCAAATCACATGGAAAAGAAGTAACTAAATATTTATAAGCATCGTTATATTCTTTTGAATCACCTTCAATATCAACTATCATATTATTTCCCTTTCACTCCTAGAATTCTATCAACAAAATCTAAATCTGCATAAGAAATAGAAATATTTTTCACCTCATCAGCATAACATCCAATTCCTAACTCTATATTCATTTTCATTTTATCAATTTGTTCATCTGTAAAGCCTTTAATCAACAACTTTACTTCATACTTGACTTTATGATTTGATTTTCCTCTCTTGTTTGGTGCATGTCTACGTAAAACACACCATCTACAAAACTTATCAAGAAGATAATCCTCATTGCTCATAAACCATACAATTTTATCCATTCTATGAGATGGAAAAGTACTTTTATAATCCAGATTACCGTTCAACCTGTTTTCTTTAATTATTAATGAAGCTTTATCGAGCAATGTATAATGGACCAAGCCATTTTTTATAATACTCTCACGTCTTTTTTTGCAAAGATTTATAATTGTTTCATGTGCAATGAGCCAATGAATAATCTTAATTACAAAAATAAATATAGCGCATATTACTATAACATATAATTCCATAGACTCTATCACCTATTCTATCTTGTGACAAAAGGTTTAGGTCTAAATGGCGAATCAGTCAATTCCATAGTCTCCCAAACTTCATCAAATTTATCTAATATTGCTTTAAATTCAGAATAGAAAGACTCTAAATAGTCTTCATTGCAAAATGGTGACATTGGGAAAAACTTCATCACTCCGATTTTAATTTCCCTTATCGTTGTTTGTTTTGAAACATAATCAAGCAAAAAAGGTATTTCATTTCTAACACTCAATTGCAACGCATACAAATAAAATTTGTGATTATACTTCGCAATTTTCAATAATTCTTCATCACTAAAACTCTCTATATTCGTTTTTAAACTAGTACGAAGTTCAAATGGCAAAAGCATTACTAAAGCCACAAATCCATGTGCATCATTGTTTCTGCAAATTGAATAGTCTGCATTATCGAAATGTTTACGAAGACTGCATCCTGTTTCAACTAATGTCCCTATTATTCTTTGGTAACCACCTTTACCTAGTTGTTTTAATGAAATCCATGCTTCTAACGCACTTACACCCGCTCTAGATGATTCCAACGTAAATGTGAAAGGCGCATATATACCATATACCATATCATCCATAGTTGCTTGTTTGGGTTCTCCCAAGTTAAATACTTTTTGTTTATCCTTACATATGAACATACTACACAAATATGGTGAATATCCAGTTTTATGAAAATCAACCCCAAATGAATCCGCCAAACTTATATCTTTAACATGATTATAAACATATTTTAATTCAACTATAGCATCCTCTGAAAATTCTAATGGATTTTGAATAAAATCATATGATTCAAACATTAACCATGCCCATCCAATAACAGAATCAACATGTATATGAGGACAATAATCCAACGCATACTTGTCAATCAAACTTTTTCTCATTTCAACAACTTTAGCAATTTCATCAATTGTAGTATATAATGTTGAGCCACCATTAACTATGATACATGCAATTTTTTCGCCATACATAATACACTTTTCTAGTTCATCTTTCAATATATCAAGATTCATCTGTCCATTATCATTAACTGGAACTCTAACACAATTATCGCTTCCAATACCTAACCATTCACAGTTTTCGTAATGACATGGATGTCCCTGTTCCGTTGAAAAAACTTTTACTTTCTCATTTAACAATCCTTGATATCTTGTCTTTGGCAAGCACGAATTTAAGCCAGTTCTGATTGCATATAATACTGTACTTTTTCCGCCAAATGTCATAAAACCAGATGCTTTATTATAATCCCATTTTACTAAATCACATACCATTTTCATTACTTCCATCTCTGCGAAAGCCATATTACCAGAAGGTACATCCATCGCAAGATTAGGATTAAACATGTTTCCACATGCAGTTGCTGCAACAGATGAAATCAATGGTGGTGGTGTAATATTAATCATAACTCCTGGAGAATTCCACTTTATCAAACCTTTATAATAAAACGACAACTCATCAAGCATTTGTTCGAATTTAACTGGCTCTTCAGGTATTTCAGCCTCTGAAACCATATCTGCATACGAAACTCCACTTGTACTTCCCACTCTCACAGATGACTCAGCCATTATCGCTTTATTATATTCCCATATATGATGAATCTGCTCTTCAAGCAAACCCAAGTTACTCATTTTAGGATCTAAAAACATATCTTTAATTGCTGATAATCTTTTTTCAACTTTCGACATAATAACACACATAATCCAATTATCTTATAAGAAATTTGAATTATTCCCTTTCTCCCATTATTCCGGGTATTTTTGATTTCTATAATTTTTTTATTTATATTTTTCATTATTATATAAATAATCAAATTTCTTTCAATAGAATTCCATTATCTACTACATTTTTAAAATAAACTGATGCACCAATCACTTCTACTCCTCCTTTTGAATATGATACAACATCATTTAGAGTAATGCTTCTAATCGGAGATGATTGAATGCCTCTGACATACATCAATTTACCGTATCTATTATTTATATTAATTCTTTCCAACTTTAATTCACTTATTATAGGAATTTCATTTGCAATGTCCTTTTCTTTCTCTACTTTGTAGCACTCATCCACATAAATAGCTGCTTTATAATTGGTCAAATTTACATTTTTTAAATCATAATTTACCAAATTGCAATCTTCCACCACAATATTAAAAATGTATCCACCACGTTTTATATTTGCTTTAACACTTAAAATACTTAGCACATTGATAAATACGCAATTCTGAATCTTTATATTCTCGATGCCTCCAGACATTTCACTTCCTATGGCAACTCCCCCAGCACCACCCAAAAACATATTATCTTTTACAAATATATTTCGACACGCCTTTCCTATAATTCTACCCTCATGATTTTTACCTGATTTTATCGATATACAATCATCTTGACTATCAATAACACACTTACTTACTATTGCATCAGTTGTAGAATCAAATGTAATTCCATCACCATTTGTTAAGTCTAAATTTTCATTAGTAAAATTGAAATTATATTTAGAATAAACGTGTATATTAGAAATACGAACATTTTTGCAATAAATCACATGTATGGTCCATGCTGAAGAATTACAAATTGTAATTCCAGTAATAGACAGATTCCGTGTATTTCTGATGCTAATTACTCTTCCTCTGCAAAACTTATCAGATTCCATTTCCTTTGCATACAATTCGTCTCCAGATCCATCGATTACTCCTTGCCCACATATTTGTATATCACTATGTTCTCCATCTAAAACATTTATCAAGCTACTATAACACTCCTGTTCAATACCTTCAAATCGATAAATAAATGAAGGATAATCTCCAATATTATTACTCCCCTTGAGTACAGCTCCATTTTGAAGAATCAATCTCACACCACTATGAAGAAACAATGCACCAGTCAGAAAAATTCCTCTAGGAATAATCACCTCATCACCACGTTTGCACTGATCTAGAGCCCTTTGAATAAATCGAGTGTTTATTGTCTTATTATCTGCTATTGCACCGAATTCAATAATGTTATATTTTTTCATAGTCTACACAAACATTACTCATCTTTTTACGTAGTATATCATTTTTTTCTATAACAGATTTTAGCAATGTCATATCGCACACCTTTTCTCCTTGATATACAATGGCAGAAATATCTTTAGGCAAGCAGGCTCCACCATACCCTCTATTATCTGAATACACAAACGTATGACTACGTCCCATACGTGGATCCAGTAACCATGTTTCACGTAATTCTGTATAATTCACTCCCATTTGCATAGCCAAATCATAAAATTCATTGCAAAAAGTTACTTTTGTAGCGAAAAAACAATTTTCCATATATTTAGCTAATTCAGCAGTTTTTGAATCAACCATATTAATAAATAAGTCTGATGTTAATACTTTCTGATATGCTGAAACAACTATTTCTGAGTCATCTTTATCGCCTCCAAGCGTAATCCATCTTTGATTTTTTAAATCCGCAAACGGATGCTCAATCGTTTCTCCATAGTATTCTGGTTGAAAGATTATTTTTTTACCAGTTTTTTTCTTCATACGCTCTGTAAAACCTATTGGAACTGTCGATCTTATAACAATAATAGGTGTATCAACCCACCCTAGGACCTGTTCAACTATAGTAGTATCGCAACTACCATCCTGTGCCATAGGGGTAGGCACACACACAAACGAAAGATCACACATATTGAGCTCATCCCTTGTTCCTATCTTTTTAGGTTCATCAAATAAATATGCATTTACAAACAACTGTTTCATAGCAGTTCCTACGTGTCCACATCCAATAATACCTACTTTAATCATAAAAAATGTCCTTTCCTTATTTTATATAAAGTTCATCAATTGCAGAAACAATTCACCGAACATTTCATAGCCTTTTTTTCAAACTATATGTATACAATTCTTTCATATTTTGCTACTCTCCTCTCTCTTACAACTTTCCTTTCTTTAAATAAAAACTTTATATTATTAATTGTTAAATAACATATTACTATCTACATTAATATTCATTTTAGAAAATTTTTCTTTTATATTAAGATATTCTTCCTTTTTATCAAAACTAGCTATTAAAACACGACCATTCATCTCTGCCTGCAAAGCCAATATATATGCAACTTCAATAGAATAATTTTTCAATGCACATGATACTGTATTGGCAACATGATCGATTGAATTAAAATTATCATCCTTTAAATACAACATGTACTTATTATCCCTGCAATGTGCGAAATCATGATTCCATCCATAATCACCAATTAATCCCCATATTTTCTTTGAAATTGGATTAATCCCAACATTTACATTTCCTTCATCACTCTTTGTTCGCTCATTTAAATAATTAAGCTGTAATATACGCTCTGATTCATTTTCGGGCGTATGCATACAGTTTTTCAATTTGCATATTGCATATTTTTTTCTTATGTTATATTTAATCTCATTCAACACTTCATCATTAAAGTCACCTTCCAAAAAAAGAACTTCACTCTGTTTCATAGTTAAATAACACTTTAACAATCCATTTAGTACAACCGATTTTTTCGATTTTGGCCAAAAAATATCCACTTCTTCTTGATTTAACATTATTACTTCCGAATTCGTTATCTTAATATTTTTATTCTGTATTTCTGTTATAATTATTCTTCTCAATACCTTATTATAAACTGCATCTGGTTTAATAAGAACAAATGATTCCATTATTATCTCCCGCCTATATATTTCATCATTTTATCAATACGGTTTTTAATTCCATCTTTAGTTGTATTAATACTACAAGTATACTTTAGTGACTTGTCAATATAGCAAATCACTTCTAAAATAAATCACCACTAAAACTTCTATTGTTGATGCTACCACACTATAGTATTAAGCAAAACATTCTATTGTTCTCTTTTTTTTACCTATTATTCTTTTTATACACTCTCTTATTTGACACTTGCATTAGATTACTCATCGAATCTGTGATTTGTTTAATATAGTCACTCATAAATGTACCTCCTTGCAATTAAGACTTCTTAATTGCAAGGAGGTACATTTTGATTCTTTTTTATCAAGCATTTGTCACAAAAAAAAAGACCCCAGTACTATTTCTAATACTAAGATCTTTTAATGCGGCTTAACTTAATAACATTGAGCAAGTCGCCTCCTTTTACAATATAAAATGAACCCTATTTCACCCCTAAGAATTTTGATTACCTCAATATAACTCAACTACTTTTGTTTAATCTTAAAGTACTTACTTTTTCCCATTTTCAAAACAGCCTCACCATTCTCAACAAAAATCTCTTTAACATCTAATACTTTTTTTCCGTCTAGTTGTGCTCCACCTTGACTAAAGATTCTTCTAGCTTCACTTTTCGATTTATAATAACTATGTTCAACTAATGCATTCAAAATCAACTCTCCGATTAAAACGTCACTCTGATTTTCTATCTCAATTACAGGAACATCATCTGGCATTGCATTTTGTTGAAAAACAAGCTTAAATCTTTTTTCAGCCAAATCAGCAGCATCTTTTCCACAATATAATTTTGTTATTTCAAAAGCGAGCATCATCTTAACATCTCTAGGGTTCATACCATCATCAAGCATTTTCTGTATTTTAGCAATCTCATTTGGATGAACATCTGTGCATAGATTATAATACTTTATAATCATATTATCTGGAATTTTCATTATTTTTTCATAGATAACAGTTGGCTCTTCACTTATTCCAATATAGTTTCCAAGACTCTTACTCATCTTTTCAACCCCATCTATTCCTTCTAACAAAGGCATAAACAAAGTCAGCTGTGGCTCCTGACCATAATCTTTTTGAATGTTTCTTCCCATTAAGATGTTAAAAGTCTGATCAGTCCCTCCCAATTCGATATCTGCTTTTACCGCAACAGAATCGTATGCCTGCATCAAAGGATAAAAAAACTCATGTACTGATAAAGGAAGATGATTTGTATATCTATTATTAAAATCATCTCTTTCTAACATACGTGCAACAGTACATTTTGCTGCAAGTTCGATGACATCCCCAAAATTCATTTTGCTTAACCATTCACTGTTATAGTAAACTTCAGTTTTGTTTTTATCAATTATCTTAAATATTTGTTCCATATATGTATTTGCATTTCTTTCAACATCTTCTCTAGATAATTGTTTTCTTGTTTTTGATTTTCCTGTAGGATCACCTATCATACCAGTGTAATCACCTATAATGATTACTGCTTTGTGTCCCAATTCTTGTAACTGTCTAATTTTTCTAAGCACAACAGAATGACCTATATGTATATCTGGTGCAGAAGGGTCAAGTCCCAATTTAATTCTTAATGGCCTATTTTCCTTCTTTGCTTGATTCAATTTTTTTCTAATATCAGAAATCGCTGTATGTTGTGCCACTCCTTTAAGCATAATAGATATTTGATTTTCAATTTCTAATTCTTCTTCTGTCATTTTTCCAAAACGAACTTCAGAATTTTCAAGAGTAATAACATTACTTTCTGCTTCAACTCCAAAATATTTTTTGATGAGTTCACACAATTCATTAATTGCAGCATCAACTCTATCATGGTTCGCATAAAAGCCATCAATAGGAAGTATAAAGTTTGTAGAATTCTCATCAACTCTTCCAGCCGGCAACTGTCTCCACATCCAACGTCTTGTTCTAACAGAATGACCACAAGTGTAAATAGGCTCTCCTGGTTTAAGTACATCATTACCATTATTATCTTCTATTTTACAATCATCATCATTAGATAATCTAACAACAAGATCATTATCCAGTGAATCTGTGTCATGTACTCCTACTGGTACCTTATATTTCAAAGAAATATAATTCGCCAAGTCGACTATAGGACTAATTGAAGGAAATTCACCTTTTTTAACAATTCGATTCAAAAGAGCTTCTATAGAACATGGATATTTTGAGGGGTTAATATTATAAGATTTAAGTGCTTCACGATATAAATCAAGTTCTTTTACCCCTTTAACACTATTATCAGCAAAGCTCTCTGATATTATTCTTACTTCATTTTGTAAAATTTCATGAATCCCTGCAGATTCTTTTTTATTATCTATTCCTTCTACAATAACAACTCCTGTGTATATTCCATCATTAGTTGCCAATATTTTCTTGTCAATTTTAAAAAACATCTTCTTTTACCTCTTTCCTAATAATAATTATATAAATTAATGAAAGAGAAGTTCATTCACAATAGGACAAACTTCTCCATGATACCACCTATAATTCATATACAACTCACATTGTATACCTTATCTATACTTGATGTACAAAACACATATAACAGTGCAACCGTTGGCAACTACTTACTTTTTGACTCGCTTTCAACGCCAAAACTTCAAGATGTATTCATATAATTTTTCTGATGGCTCGCACCAACCGGCAATTCTCTTACAAATCTTTACATATATTACTTGTTCTTTTAACAGCAAGTTGTTATTTAATTATCAAATGGTGCAAACTAAATTCGAAGCATCGCTGAAAATTCAATAAAACTACAACATATCGCCTTTAACTACTCATACATTTTTGCATTATACCCCTAACGACTATGTTTGTCAATTACACTCATGCACTAGATAGAGTAATTATACTGTCAGTTAGGAAAGATTAGAGAACTCCTTAGATATAATGAATTCTGCTTTATTTTCCTAAATTTACTTTATTGATTCTATTTCCGCTTGGCAATATTCTATCTTAAGGATAATAAATGCCAAGGCCACAGACTTCGGTGCTTTTTGCATCCCTGACATTCATTGTCTTTCAGATATCGTGTAATCAAGCAGATTAAGGGTATTTATATTAACTTCAATTGTTCTCTTATGCTAAATATTTTTCTGGTCATCATTCCCGTCATTGTCGCCTATATTGAAATTATATAACTTTTTGATTTGTTTCCGTGTTCTCTCATAAACTCCCGTAATATTATATTTTCAACTGTTATTTCATCTGTTCAGGTACGTTCCATCTGTATATGTTTCCTTTCGTAGTCTTCGCTTCACCCAGTATCTGATTTGATGTTCTGTTGATGTACTTTGTAGGATGACACTTATCTATGCAATACCACCATTAATATCAAAATATATTAGTAAGCATATACCTATTTAGGAGAAAAAAACGAACTACTATTCTTAATACCCAAACTTATTACTCCAATTTGTTTTCCTAATAATACTTTCTCATCTAAATCCGAAATTTCTTCTAACTATAATAAATATTATTTGTTTCCTATTTTTTCTGCGCTAACCTGAAATTTTATCTGGTATAGTTCCAGTAACGCATTATGATAAAATCCAAAACTTGTAGTTTTTCATATCAGTTTGATAATCCGCATTATATATTGCTACAACCGTAAGATTTAAAGTTCCTCCTTTCTTTCCTTTATTGGGATTAAAACACATCGTGAAATTTATTTTTTCTTCATCTTTCTGAATTTTAAAGGAATGATAATAGTCTTTTTTCAAATTTATTTTTTACACTATATTGTTGTGGTTCTCCATCCAAAAATAATAATAATCCTATAGTCTTTCCTTTTCCTACCGCATCTATGGTATAATCAATAGAAAACTCACCACCCACATATTTAAACGGCAAAATATTTCCATCTTTATCTCTCTATTTGTTTTTTAGCCCCATGTCCCATAGACCAACTTGCCGTATTATCATCTTTAAAAACATCTTCTTTTTGTTCTTCTGTATTATTACTTTCCTGACTTTCTACTTCATTAATGTCATATCTATTTCCAAAAGCCGTCATTAAACTCACCAGCATTGCAAATATTAATATAATCATTAAAAATAAAAGTCTATTTTTATATTTTTACACTTAAAATTCTACTAATAGTCAGTCCCATTCCCATATGCCCATCTGACATTTTTGTATAAAATAATACTTTATCCTTATTTTGCAAATTTTCTCTAGTAAATCTTTGTCCATCATCACACACCATGGTAATAAATTTGTTTTTTTCTGTCTTAAATGTGATAATAATCCTGGTATCTGCATATCTAAATGCATTTGCAAATATATTTTCTAAAATTCTACAAAAACACTGCTTATCAAAAACTGCCTTGCACTCTTCTATTTCATTTTTGATTTCTAATTTTAAATTATGATGTTTTGCCAAAACTCTAAAATCATCTACTATCCCTACTACAATTTTCTGTAAATCGTACTCCTTATTCTCAACCTTTAACTCCTCAGGTTGATTTATATTTCTAATAGAATCGGTATATAATTCCATACGCCTTGAGGTATCTGAAAGATTCTCCAATATATAAAGTAATTTCTCCTCTGTTATATTTCCCTTAGGAATATTAACTTTTAAAAAATCAATATACCCTGAAATTATAGCTATAGGTTTTCTCAAGTCATGAGCTACCGATGCTTGAAGTTTCTTTCTGTCTTCCACCATATTCCACAATTCTATTGTATTGTGATAAAGTATTTGTCTCATTTTTCCGAAAGATTCACATAATTCTCCTAATTCATCATCACTATCATAGTAAACGGCGAAATCCAAATTTTCTTTCTATAGAACCACAATCCACACAATCCAACTCCTACTCCCGCAAATAAAACCGGTATTAGAAACATAAATACAAATAATCCTCTACACGCAAGTTTTCTTTTTGGAATCAACATAGTATATTCTGCATTTTCCGGCTTTACTGTAAAACATATATCTTTTATTTCTGATGAACCATCTGAATCAACTAACTTTAATCTTTTTGTTTTTTCTCCGTATGTTATTAGTTGACCATATTCTGTTGTTGTTCCATTAGTATAGTTTTCATCTATTGTCATCCATACACTGTTTGAATCTGGCATTATTTTTTCTGAACAAAATATAATCCTTTAATAGATAATAACGATAATATGAGTGCAATAAATCCTGTCAAGCTCATAGCTTTTACAAAAGATTTTTTAATGATTGTTTATTTTTCTTATTTACTTTATCCATTTGTATCCAATCCCCATACCGTTTCAATATATTCATTTCCTGTTACATTATGTAATTTTGTTCGTATTCTTCGAATATGCTCTTTCACTACATCTGCACATCCATCTGATTCAAATCCCCACACCTCATCATATATATGTTCTTTATCAAATACCTGATTTGCATTTTGTAGCAAAAATTCTATAATATCAAATTCCTTTTTTGGAAATACAATTTCTTCATCTCCAAAAAATACCGTTCTTTGTAAACAGTCAATAAATAATCCATTTGAAGATATTATTCTTGATATATTCTTACCTCTCTCATCCCGTCTTAAATGTGCTTCAACTCCTCCATATTAAATGGCTTTATTATATAATCATCTCCACCAATTCGTAATCCATTAATTTTATCCTGTTCTGTAATCCTTGCAGTGAGAAATATAATTGGGCAAAGAATATGATTTCTTATTTTCTTACACAATTCCAAGCCATTCATTCCTGGCATATTTGTATTAAGTAATATCAGATTTGGTCGAAATTTCAATTTATCTATTGCTTCCTCGCCACTTCCTGCTACATAAACTGTATATCCTAAACTAAAAAATAATCTGAAATCAATTCAGTTAATATTTTTTCATCATCTACAACAAGTGTTTTATATTTCATTAATGTTTTCCTCCTAATAATACAGTCTATCTAATATTGATTCACCTACACATACAGTAAAAAAGTCTATTTTCTGTCAATTTTTTCACATATAAACTCAAGCAATACTGGTTCATCTTTACGTTATTTCACTCTACATTATTATTGCGTCTTTGTAATACTATTATATAAAATTTTCATAGTTGTTTTTTTCAATTAAAAGTTTTATTAAATATACTGTACATTTACCAGAAAACTATTACCAGACTTTAGTTACTTTCTACCAATATTCCTCACAATTAATATTTTCATCTACTTTTTTCATAATATTTAATTTTAATTTTTTATCTTATACTTCTATTCTATCTGAATTTTTCCGTTGTTCTCTGCTCTATATAATTATTTCCGAGTTTTGTCATATCTTTTTGCTTAGTAATATTATACGATTTAATTAACTTCTCATATAACACCTCCCTAAACTCTTTTGTCACTGGAAAGCATATATCCTTATATACCGTCTTTCCATCCTTATCTTTCTGCTTTGTCCTATATGAGGGCATTGCCACAAACACATTATCCTTTCCCTGAATCAGTGTCACGTTATTTATTACAAATTTGTCATCTAAATAAATTCTTGCAAGACCTTTTATATTGCTCCCCTCTCTTTCGTACGGTGTAACTTTTACTGTAAATGGTGGCTCCTCTATCTCATTTTTTTCTGTATTTAGCTCATTATTTTCTTTTCCATCATTCTTATATCCTTCAATTATTGCATCATACAATTCTGTACGGAACTCCTTTGTTATAGGGTTGCATATGTCCTTAAAAACGAAATTATTATGCTCATCCACCTCACTGCTTCTATACCTTGGCATTGATACAAACAGATTTCCATTACTATTTTCAAGAATGGCAATGTTTGTAATTTTAAATGACTTACCAAATACTACTGTTGCAAACCCTCTTAAATTTCCTTCATTTTTTCTTACTTTATTTACTTTTACTGTATACTTCATTTTTTTCTCCTTCTCTGCTATATATTTCTTCTTTTTCTGTTTCTTTTATTTCTTCACCAATATTCTTTTCCAAATCCAACATAGAATTTAATTCTGCCTGACGTTTTAACTTCTCCTTAAGCTCTTCCTCATAAACAAAAGGCTTTTCATATTCTATTTTTGAAGATTCTAAATCTCTTTTATACTGTTCTATCTTCTTTTTTAGAAACTCTTCATTTTCTTCTATGTTATTAAACATATTATCCAGCTTTATCATATTTCCAACAGCACTTGTAGACATTTCTGCCTTATACTCGTTTTTTCCCTGAAGTATTAAGAAATTTATTCCCATATAATTCCTTTCAACCAACAGATTAAATCCTCTGAACTTTCCAATCTCATAAGTATCACCTGCTTTATACTTGCTTATCTCTTCAAGCATGGCTGTCCCTCCATCGTTTCTCTCGGTATACAACATATTACCTATTATTATTGAAAATTCTTCGCTTTTTACACGCTCAGCATTTCTAAGTTCAATGTCCTTTCTCACACATTCAATTTTTTCTTCTGCTGCTTTAATTAATTTAGGAAACTTAATCATAAAATTATCCTGAAAAGTATATCTTTGGCTGTCATAAGATGCTTTCAGTATTTTTAATCGTTGTAATTCATTGTCAACTTCCATTTTTTCTTTTATTAATGGATTTCCTGTAGCAACTGCCTTTATTTCTGCATACGACAATGTTGCCTCATCTATGTCTTCACACGTTCTTGATACAGCCCTGCTCGTCATTATCTGACTAATAAATCTCTGCTTATTCTCTACCAGTGACCATGAATACGCATCAAATGTTTCTTTTGTAACATATCTGTACACTGCTACTTCTTTATTTTCATTTCCTTGTCGTATTCCCCTTCCCTCTCTCTGCTCAATGCTCGACGGTTTCCATGGACAATCTACGTGATGAATTGCCACAATATGTGTTTGTACATTTACTCCCGTGCCACATTTATCTGTAGAACCAATAAGTATTTTCTTCTTTCCTGATCTCATTGACTTAAATAATGTTTCTCTCTGTGCATCTGTTTTTGCATCATGTATAAATGCTATTTCATTTTCAGGTATGTTTCTTTTTATAAGTTCTGTTTTTATGTAATTATATACGTCAAAATCCTTTTCCCCAGGTGTTCCTATATCTGAAAAAATAAGCTGACATCCTATTTTTTCTTCATCTTTTGCTTTTCCATATTCATAAAACACATTATCAATTACCTTATTTAATTTTCCGTCAGGATTATTGGGTGCGTCTTTATCAAGAAGTCTTGCATCCGTTCCAAGCAGTCTTGCTTCGTGTGTTATTTTCAAAAAATTATCTATGCTTGAATCCACTCCACCATTTCTGATAGCCTCCGCTCTCCTAACAAAATCCTCCATTATCTGCCTTACGTACCAATCTGGTTCTGATTCCACAATAATGTATTGACCATCTCTTAATTTAGGAACATTGAGTTCAAGCATGTCCTGTGTTTGCACGTCCGCTACCTGTTTAAATATATTCATTAACTCTGGTAAATTGGTAAATTTATTAAATCTGTTTTTCATTCTAAAGCCACTTCCCTCAACTGTAAGTTCTAATGCTGTTGTTATTTCACCGAAATTGGCTGCCCATGAATCAAAATGATATATTCCCATCTGCTCCAACGTATCTTTTTGAAGGTAACTTTGCATTACATACATCTCACACATAGTATTACTAATTGGGGTTCCTGTTGCAAAAACAATTCCTCTTCCGGGATTTATCTCATTAATATATTGGCATTTTAATTGCATATCTGTTGCTTTTTTTGCTCCCGAACCACTAATTCCCGAAACATTATTTATCTTTGAAAATATTGCCAAATTCTTGTAATTATGAGCTTCATCTACCATAATACTGTCAATACCAAGTTCCTCAAAAGTAATCAAATCATCTTTCCTTTCTTCGTCTGCAAGACTCTTTAATTGTTCTTGAAGCTTTTTCTTCTGTGTTTCCATCTGTTTAACAGTCCAGCGCTCACCATTCTTTTCTTTTGTCTCCTCTATGGCATATGCTATCTGCTCTATTTGTTCATTAAGCATTCTTTCCTTTCTCGCTGCTGAAATTGGGATTTTTTCAAACTGCGAGTGAGACATTATTATGCAATCATAATCTCCCGTTGCAATTCTTGATATAAACTGTTGTCTCCTACTCTTTTCAAAATCACGTTCGGTTGTTACTAGAATGTTTGCAGATGGGTATAATCTCAAGAATTCAGATGCTGTTTGATTTATTAATGCTTTTGGAACTACCATTACTGTTTTATTTGCAAGACCAAGTCTTTTTTGTTCCATACATGCTGCCATCATCTCAAATGATTTTCCTGCTCCCACACAATGGGCAAGTAATGTATTACCTCCAAGTAGAATTCTTGCTACCGCATTTTTCTGATGAGGTCGCAACTCTATTTCAGGGTTCATTCCTGGAAATGAAAGTACCGAGCCATCGTATTCACGAAGTCTTATATTGTTAAATGTTTCATTGTAATAATCAACATACTTCTTTCGTCTAACCGGATCCGCAAATATCCATTCTCTAAATTTTTCCTTAATAAGATTCTGCTTTTCTCTTGCAAGCATTGTTTCGTTTCTATTAATCACGTAATGATATTTTCCATCTCCATCATCGATTTTGTCTCTTACTGTTACGGTTTTTAGGTTAAGTGATGCTTCAAAAATAGAATAAGCATCCATGCGGCTTGTTCCATATGTTTTGGAAGCTGCCACAGAATGCTTATCCTTTGATTTATTTTCTATAAACCATTCCATGCTATATTTATTTAGATGAACAATAATACCTGATGAATACTTTCCGCTTCTTATTGCCCTTACTCTTTGTGGTGTTCCAAGCAATTCATAAATAAATTGCTCATAGTCCTGTTCATCAATCCATGTTGTTCCTATCCTTATATCAATCTCCGAAGCATCAAGGTCTATTGGTTGGACTTTTTTTAATTCTTCCACGTTTATTTGAAATAATTCCGGCTGTTCCTTTGCAAATCTTTCTGCTATTACAAGTTTACTTCTAACATTTCCAGACAAATATTCATCTGACGTTTCCCATCCTCCATCCGGATTTTTTTCATCATACTGCGTTGGATTCAAAAATATAATTCCTTTAAGTTCTTCAATTAATTTTTGTCTTTTAGTTTTACCACTCTCCACATTTTTTCCTACTTCTCCACTTATATCAGGTATGTATATGCTCAAAATAAATGGAATGTTTACTTTTCCATATTCATTTATCGAAATATTCAATGCCTCAATTGCTGTCTCAACTCTGTTTATTGTTAATTCCGGTTTGATAGTCTGTTTATAAAACATATCAGCCTTAGTAACATAACCATTTTCATCCACATTTTCAAGAGAGCACAACAAAGGATAGTCTGCATCATCACGGAATGCTCTGTCATTTGCCCTTGAAGTAATTCTTCCATACTTATCTACAAATGTATCATAACTATTATTTAATTCTCTTTGAGCATTTTTTAATTCTTCTTCACTACATCCTTCCGACTGTATTTCAATAATATGTCTTGTTATACTTCGTATTTCGTTAAGAGCTTTAATTCTATCTATTGTTAGTTTTGAATATTCTTTTAAATACATTTTTGAATTTTGTCTGAAATAGAGTTTGCCATCCATAAAGGAATATGTATAATTTCTAACATCCGAATTTGCAATAATTACTTCATCATTCTTCTCTGTTTCCTCTATTTCAAAATTTGATATTGAAGTATTAACATTATTTAGTGCATTGCTAAGGCTTTCGTACATATTAAAATTTTCATCATTATTTACACAAACGGTATACTGACTTTCAACTCCATATCTTCCTGTATCATATTCCATTTTTCCTAATACCATTTCAGGATGTTCGACAAAATATGAATTAATCGGTATACCGTCTTTTGTATAACCAAGATGCACCCAGTCAGGTTCTATATCTATTTGCCTTTCCCTTTTTTTCAGGAAAAGAATGTCTGATGTAACCTCTGTTCCTGCATTGTTTTTAAATGCATTATTGGGAAGTCTTACAGCACCCACAAGTTCTGCCCTTTGTGCAATATATTTTCTTACATTTGGATTAGCTTTGTCCATAGTTCCTTTTGTTGTTATTAAAGCTGCTATTCCTCCCGGTCTTATCTTATCGAGTGTTTTTGCAATAAAATAGTCATGGACCCGAAAATTAAGTTTATTATATTTTGCATCATATATTTTGTAATCTCCAAACGGTACATTTCCTATAGCAATATCAAAAAAATTGTCATTAAAATTCGTTTCCTCAAATCCTGATATTGTAATATTAGCAGTTTGATAAAGCTGTTTGGCTATTCTTCCCGTAACTTCATCTATTTCCACACCATATAGTTTACATTCGTTCATTGAAGCAGGCATACTTCCAAAGAAATTACCGATTCCCATTGATGGTTCAAGAATGCTTCCTTTAGATATTCCCAAATTTGAAATTTTCTGATTTATGCACATTGCAATCTCGGGAGAAGTATAAAAAGCATTATTTACACTTGCTCTAGCATTGTCATATTCGGAATGTGTCAACAATTCTTTTATTTCTCTATATTCATCCCTCCATAAGTTATTTTTTTCATCAAATGCTTCCGATAATCCTCCCCATCCTGCATATCGCGAAAGTATTTTCTGCTCTTCCATATTTGCAATTCTTCCTTCTTTCTCAATTCTTTTTAGTGTTTTTATTGCTTCCACGTTCCATTTGTATCTTGTTTTTGCACCTCCCTTTTCTATTTCCCATAAATTATAATGATAATTGTTTTTTAATAATACATCGTTTTTATTGGAATCATCTTTCTTTGATTTTTCCATATCCGCTATTGGTTTTTTTTCCATTTCAAAAACCTCATCGGGAATGTCATAATCTCCTATTATCTCTTCCTCATTGATTTTTTCATAATAAATTCCTTTATTTATAAGAATTCCAATTTCTTCTTCTACAGATTTCCAACTTAAATATCCTTCTTTTTCCCCTTCTATATCTCTCCACTGAAATCTTATACCCTGTGGTTTAAATGTATCATATCCATGTAGTCCATAATTCTCTATTGGCCAACCGGCTCCACCAAGACCATATTCCTTTTTAATTAATTTTTCACGTTCCGATGCCTTTGCAACATTTTTATAAATGTTATATACTCTTTCCTTGCCCCCTGCAAAACCTGTTCCTTTTAACAATACTGTAACTATATATTCATGTGGTACAATCCTTGCATTTTTAGGATTTAAGTATGTATATTTCTCTTTTTTCCCACTTGGTAAATTCTTTACCCTTTTTTCATCTGATATTCCTATTTCTTTTGTATTTTCATCAAAGAAAAAGGAAGCCTGTTCAAAACCTGCTTCCTCTCCTATTCCTAATGAATCAATTTCTTCTAATTCTCTTTCTATTTCTTCATCAATAGATGTATTCTCTTCCGTTCCAGATACACTCTCTAATGAAATCTGTACACTATCCGCTTCAGAACTACTTCTTCCGCCATCATTTTTGCCTGCTCCCTTTTCTTCCACATTTCCATTGTTGAAGATGGCTCCTTCGGCTTGTGTATTTTTAGATAATTCCTCATTAATGTTTCCAATAAATTGTTGGCTTCCTCGTCCACTTCCTTCATCTTTTCGCCTAATCTCCCTAAACGATAAAGTGTGTTGTACCTGTTTCTCTCGTTGTCTTTCAGGTATTCTGCTGCCATCATCCCGTATTTTCCCACCTGCGTCAAATCTTCTTTCTGAATTTCCGGCAGTTTTAGGTTGGGATACAACATTCCATCTGCTTTCTTGTGGTACATTAGTCTCATTTCTTCCATTTGTGACTCTCCTTTCATTTTCAATATGTCTTACTCTGTAATTAAACTCTTTAAGAACACTACAGGATACGTCACATACAAGGGAACCAAAACGGTATATATTATCTTCGCCAGATATATTTATTACAAAATTCATATCTTGTTCTTCAGAAGACATGTTAAATCCACATCTTGTTCCTACTGCATAGAAAACACTTTTATATAACATTTCCTCTACTGTAGGCCCCTGCGTTTTATTATCTCTATCTTTAATCACACCACCTGTAATCTGATTAAGTTCTGAAATCATAGCCTCTGATTTCTCCCTTATTATAGATCGTACATTTATCTTTGTATAGTTCTTTAAGAGCTTTTGTAAATTATTTTTTTCATTACTTATATATGGTTGAATTTTTCCCTCGTCAATCAGTTTATCTACCATAATTTTTAAATTATAATCATTTAAATTCCATATGAGATTAACATTTCTTCCTGCTGTATCAGATATATCGAACACATATCGCATATGTGGTTTCAAAACTTTCGATGGAAAAATTGCAATTCCCTTACTTCCTCTTTTTACATATCTTCCTACCTTTTTCCATGAATCATAATCTCCCACAAGAGTTGCGTTTGGTCGCTGTGCATACATCATTAAAATATTATCAAATTCATATCTGTATAATCTTCCTGTTAATTCTAAAAATTTTTTCCATTTATCTGAATCTGATACAATATCCTTAATATATTCATCGTAAAGTCTCTGTACCTTGTAATCAGCACTCATTATTTTCTATAACCTCCCTGAACGCTTCTCTTATGTCCTTTCCATCAATTTCATCTCCTAAGCTATCCCATCCTTTTACTTTATCTCTTGCAAATAGTTCAACACGTGGTAATTCGCCACACAATTCAACTATACGTTCCCTTATTTCTGCGGGTTTCTTACTATGTTCCATTATTCTTGCATCACATATCTGCAGCACTGACTTTGATACACGTTTAGGCTGTCCTTTTGTTCCTATCAGACATACCTCCGAATTTGAACGTGTCCAAAATCCCAGTCCCATAAAATACGTGTTCTTTTTCTTATTTCTTTTCACCCAATTGAAGCCACACGTCTTATATTTAAATCCCCATCTTTCCATTACTTCTATTCCTTCTTTTAGGCATGGAAATGTTATCCATAAAAATAAAATACAATCCTTATCGGCGATTTTATCGACTGGAAGAGCCATTATATCTTTAATATTCATTGTGTGATAATGATTCTCCGCACTTCTTCCCTGACCTTTTTGGGAGTAAACTCTATATTGCCATGGTGGATCTGCATATATAATTTTGTACTTTTTTCCCACTTTAGTCACCTTCTTTCAATTTCACCAAACTTGTGTATTTTTCATACTCATCTTTATCTAAATTTAGCGTGACAAAATCTGTCTCCTTTTTTATTTCCACCAGCAGTTTCTTAATAATTCTTAACATAATAAAGTTATCTTTTGACATTTTAATGCTTTCCGTAAACATGATATTTTGATTATTGTCAATACCATCCTGCTGCCTTACTATGTTTAACATTACTTTTCTTTTTAGTTCATTTGCTTCGTCCTTAGTTAACACAACTTTTTCTGTCTCTGAACCACTGTTTTCCCATTCCTTATGAAGCTCTCCAATTAAAAACTCCATATATCTTAAATACATTTCTTTCATTTTTCCTCCAATCAAAAAAGAGCAGATAAAACTCTACTCCTCTTTTAAATTATTTTTTATTTTTGTCAGGTCTTCCAATCATAACCAGCGAACCATTATGATAATCCTGTAATACTACTCCTGTTGCCTCATCAACTGCTTCCACCATTTTACCCTTTCCTACATATATTCCCACGTGACTGATATTTTTATATCTTCCGTTATTTGAATAACTGTAAAAAATTAGGTCTCCCGGCTTTAAATCTGTTTCTTTTACAACACACCCATTATCATTGCACCATTTTGCTTCGGCTGCTGCTGTATTTGCCCCATCACACATTACCGATATTCCGGCACTTTTCCAAGCATAATATGCTAATGATGAGCAATCAAAATGTGTTCCTGAATTTCTAAGTGGCTGGCTATATGGATATCCTACTTTTGATAACACAAATGAGCAAACTGTATTTGCATTGATATCAGTTACTCCATTTAATATTTCGTTAATTTCTTCCTGTGATAATGAGGACTTCTTATTTCCACCATTTACTGTTCCTGAATTTCCATTATTATATCCTAATGCCAACATTGCATCCGAACTCATAAGTGAATTCAACAGTTCTATTTCATTTTCGTTCATACTATATTCTGTTTCCATCTGATAATATGTTTTCAGACTTACATTAACGTATAAAACTTTTTTCTTTTCCTTCTTTCCCTTGTCATTTTTAATCTTTTCTTCATTTATGGAAGTTGTGTATGTACACATATCGTCAAATACTGTTTTTAACTCTGTCTTTGCATTTTCATTCATTACTGTTGCCGTGTTTCCAATTCCATATTTAACCATATAAACACTCATTACATCATAATAATTTGATGGTGTATTTGATGTTCCCTCATAATCTTTATACACTATCTTTCCAATATCACACTCTTTATGTTCCGATACTAACGTATTTATTTCTCTGTTAAATTCTGCTACATACTGACTGGTGACTGTCATTATTGTATCTCCATTTTCAAGTGGTGGAAAAAATATTGAAAATGGTGAATTATATATAAGTGCAATTACAAGAGCTATTATTATGGCTGCAATGCATACAATCATAAGAAGAACTAAAGCAAATGGTAATAAACACATTCCTGCTTTTATTAATATATTTTTTACGCTATCCAATGTTTTCACGTTTGCACTTGTATCTGATTTATTGTTTTTCAATTTGCTTAACACATAATTTAATTTTTGTTTTTTTACTTTGTCCGAACCGACATCCTTAGTTCTTTTTACATTTTCCTTACTTCTCTGTTCAAATTTTCTGTAATCTGATTTTACACTTTTATCTTTGCGGTGTACCGTTTTATTCTTTTCTTTTTTTTGCAAGTTGTTTGAATCTTTACTATGCAATTGTTTCTTTTTACTTCTGTTCTTTCCTCTTACACTTTTTATGTGCTCTTCCTTTATATGTTTTTGTTTTACCTGTTCTTTTATATTTTTACGTGTAATTTTTGCCACCTTGGTAAAAGGTTTTGTAATAACTGATGCCGTTACTAATGCTTCTCTTATCTCTTTACCACCATCTAACTGTTCTACAGACTCCAACATCTTTTTTTGTGCAATTACTTTTCCACCACTTTTTAATATACTCTTTTTATCCTTTATAACTTTTCTTTTGTCAGTATCATTTCTGTTAAAATTTGGCATATCACGACTATATATGCTCCTTCTTTTTCTCTCCATTTTCCCTCCTGACGTAAATAAAGCCAATACAAAGCACTTAAGCTTTGTATTGGCTTTCTGACGGCATAATTCTGTTATCTTTTTACTAATTTTACATACTTATTTAAATCTGTTTGTAACCTAACTAATGCCATTTCTTTTGTTCTACTTTTTTCTCTATTAAGTTTATTCTTATTTTCTGAAATATACTCGCATAAATCCTTTATCACTTCATAGTCTGCTGAAAATATATCACTTAAATTATAAAATGAATATACACTGCTTAATGCAGACGAAAAATAATGTATTTCCAAAGCCGTTGCTGTAAAAAATTTATCTTTTATTTTTTCATAATCAAATAGCGAAATAAATTTCCCATAATTTACAAAATTTGATTTATTATCTCTACAATATATTTCTAATTGTTCATTCCAACTCATATCAGATAATTTTATACCTTTTTCATCTGATATTATTGAATCGACCTCAGCCTCCTCAATTTTTTTCATTAATGGTTCCGTAAATTTCATATATTCAAATGCAAATTGCTTATCTTCTGATAATACTCCAAGCATTTGAGGGGTTAATTTGTATTTTTTGTTTTCTACATCTTTAACCATATCGTCTATAAATTCGTCTATATTAAATTTTTCCCACTCTTCATAATAATGATTTTGATGCTGTTCTTCATTTTTCTTCATTTCTACAAACATATTAGTTTGCGTTGAATCATATATTTTTCCCGTCGATTCTTTTTCCTTATCAGCATTTAATCCAAAATCAGGATTATTAATACACATTAATATACTTATTATTGACTTGTATTCTTGAGGATAATATTCACCCCCTTTCAGTTCTTCTCGCATTTTGTCAACAAGTTCTTTTACTTCCTCGTCTGGCATTAAATACCAATCATATAAACTGTTAAGTGCTAACGCTTTATGCTCTTCATCCTTCATAAGCTTCTCTTTCAACAATTTTTTTTCATCAATCCGATTTTGTACATCTTCTAAAGCAATTTCACAATCAACACATTGTGTTTTCCAATATTCGTCTATAAATGCATAACCATATATTTTAAATTTGTTAGTTGAGAATATTCCATCATTAATACAACCATATCTTATATCTTTTGACCAAACATATCCGTCTATTCCCTTTGCTCTCTGTATAGCCGTATATACTATATATATAATAATGTTTTTTAACTCTTCCGAGAACAATTTCTCTCTAGAAATATTTCCCTTATCCAATGCAACATAAATCTCTTCAATGGCTAGGCATGCAGAAATCAAAGTTCTCAAGTTTTGATGTTTTTCTTTTCTTAATAAACAGATAATTTCTTCTTTATTTTCTATAATTATTTTTTTTACATTATCTTCTTTTACACAATCAGCTATGACATCCTCAAATACCTCTTCCAATGGTATATTATATGGTATTGTTAACCCTATTAACTTTTCCTTTGTTTTTTCGTATGTAGTCTTACCTTCAAAATAATAATCCACTATCTTTCTTAGCTCTTCTCTATTTATTTCATCACTTTCTTGCTTCTTCTCTACAAATTCTTTAATATCCAGTCTACTATTTAAGGCTATACTAAATTTTAATGTCTGACTAATATCATCATCAACTTTATTTATTTCATTCTCATTGGCAACCAAAATGATTTTATATTCATTATTTTCACACAAATTATTAAGAAATCCCATTAATTCGATAATATTTATTTGGCATCTTTCTATATCATCAAAAATCAATACTAATCTTTTATTAGTACCTTTCTTTTTTTCAAATATTGCTTTGATTTCTTCGCTAACAGTTCCCTCCATATTAAATTTATTATCAATAAATCTAATACCACTTTTTCCACATAAGCTAATTACTTTTGCTAATCCATCTCCAAAATATCCCACTTTTTGTGTTTTATCTTTAATTACTTTCTGCATCAACTTCATATAAATTATATCTTGGATTTGTTCAATCTTGGCTATTCCATATAATGATATTGAAAATACCTGAATTCCTTCCTGTTCTAATCCAGGTATTAATTTCTCGTTAACAAAAAATGTCTTTCCACACCCCCATTCACCGTTTAAAAGAATAGCTTGCTTTTTTCTTTCATCACTTACGTATTTTAGTATTACGTCTTTAATTTCTTCATTTGAAAGTACCTTAGCCATAATTTCCTCCTATACATTTTTCCAAATACTATCAACTTTTATTTCTAATTTTATCATATACATTAAAACTTTAAAATATATACCTATTATGACTTTACTCTACTTTTTTTGATCAATTTTCTCATGTATATTTGTATTATATAATCTATACAATTCTGTATCTTTTCCAATTGTATTATCAAATGGAATAATTACATTTCCACATTTTATCAATCCCATTCCTGACGGAGCGTTACTTACAAATTCCAATTGTGATTCTGAAACACCTACAACTTCTGCTATTTTTTCTGCATCTGTATTTGCCTGTTTTAAAATTGCTACAAACTCACTGTTTGCAAGCATTGTAGTCACTGTATAATTCTGTAAAAGGTCAACTACGTTCTGTGTTATTCCTGTACATAATCCACCCTGTTTTCTTACTTTCTTCCATAGCTGCTGTAAATACTTTGCACTATATTCTGAATTAAGCAACACATGGATTTCATCTATATACAACCATGTTGCTCTGCCCTTTTCTCCGTTCTCTACGATTCTTTGCTGAATTGCTTCCATCATAATAAGCATTGATATAGGTGCTAAATCCTGACCTAAATCTCTAATTCCATATACTGTAAATCTGTTATTCATGTCCACATTTGTCTGATTATTAAAAATATTAAGAGAACCTTTTACAAATATTTCAAGTGATAATGCAATATCCTTAGCTATTTTCTTTTCATCAGCATCAGTTTGATTTAATAATCTTTCATAGAAGTCAGACATAACCGGTATATACTTTTCTCTGCTCCTTGCTATATCCAAATACATATCTGTAAGACACCTATCAATTATGGAACGCTGCTGTGGGGTAAGTGGCTTATTTAAACATTGCTCACACAATCCAAACATAAAAGAACATTTTTCTCTAATCCATCCCTTTGAATCTCTTGCATCAAGGTTCCATACATCCATATCCAAAGGATTAACAAAATTATTTGTATATGTAGACAGGTTAACAATGGTTCCGCCATAAGTCTTTGCAATATCAAAATATTCGTGCATCGGATCAATTACGATAACATCATCCTCACCCTTTAAGAAAACACTTCCCATTTCCATCTTACTGAAAAATGATTTTCCAGAACCCGGAACACCAAAAACAAATCCGTTACCATTTATTAATTTTTTTCTGTTTCCTACATTTATATTTTTAGATACCTGATTAATGCCATAATAATTGCCACCATCATCCTTGAGTTCCTGCACACTAAAAGGAACAAGACCCGCTAATGAATTTGTCAACATTGTTCTCATTGTTTCAACCTGTCTTACACCAATTGGAAGAACAGTGTTTAATGCTTCTCTTTGCATAAACTGATGGGTATCTATTGTAACTCCATTGCTTTTTCCTATTGTCACAATTGTTTCACACGCACTGTCCAATTCTTCTTTTGTTTCTGCCATTACAACCATATTTACTGATGTATAAAACATACTCTCATCATTTTCTCTAACATTAGTCATCATATCCTCAATGTCCTTTTTTTCCATTCTTTTCGAATATGATATTTCTGTTGAGAAATCATTGTTTTTATTTCTCACTCTTTGCTGTTTAATAATATCCGATTCAACACCAAGATATTTTTTCTGTAATAATTTGATTGTCATATCCTTTGGAATTGGCACAACATCTATGCTTGTAATCATATGAACAGGAAGCATTGTTATTGTATTAAGAAGTTCCTCCGAAAGACTTTTAGGATATTTTTTAAAAAACAAAGCCCTACAAGCCTTATTTTCATCCTCAAAATAATCCTGATAAAACTTTATCATACCGTTACATAAATCATTTCTAAAATCTCTTCCTACATGCTTTGCTTCTCTTATATTGAAATCAAATTCGTCTTCCTTTCCTAAGTTATAAAAATCGTGTAGTACTCGCAATCTTTCATTTCCACTTAATGAAGTTATTCCTGTTCCAAGTTCATTAAATGCCTTCTTAACATTTACTTCTATTGTTGCAAACTGAGCTTTTGCTTCTTCAAAATTTTTTCTCTCCACTGTAATTGTTAAATATTTTTCCTGTTCAATTCCCTGTCTCCCTTCTTTTATTTTTTCCTCAATTATATTGTTATAAATTTTTCTAAATCTATCAAATCCATCATCTAAATATGGAAGTAATATATATCTTCTTAAATCTTCCATATCCTTATTCTTATTATTGATTGTTATCTTAAATGAACAATCAAGTGAATTTAAAAATTTACAATATCTTTGAAGTATTTCCTCCTGTTCTTCATAAGTTGCTGTTGTATAATTTATGTCCATAAACTTATATGTTTTTGAATACTTATTTTCCTGTATTCTAAATATTCCATTTTCAGATACTTCCATTATTTCTATAGTTTCCTGTATGGATTTAGGACTTTTATAAATCGGTTCCGACGCTTTTTTTAATTCCTTAAATCCATCTGAAAATAACCCCATTTAATTTCCTCCTTATAAATATTTACAGCCATAGGCAATACCTATGGCTGTAAGTACAAATACAATACTAATTACTAGTATTCTTATCATTCTTTGTTTCGTTTTTTTAATATTTATATCTTCATTATTTTTTGATTTCTGATTTTCTTCCTCCATAACGTCTGCTATGTCTTTTAACTCTTTCACGTTTTCTGTTGATTTATAAACCAACGGTTTAACCTTAAACATAAATTTAATTCTTTTCTTCATCATTTGCATAAAACTCATTCCGTTAAAAGAATAAAATCCACTTAGTGCTATTGGTGCAACAATCGGTATTGCAATGTATGCTGATAGTGTAAAGCCAACTTTTTTATATGTAAGAACAACAATTGTCCCACCTACTAAAATACTTAATACTGAAGCAATCAATTGCTTTGCTGTAAGTCCAAGAACAACTGATTCCTTAAATTTATCTATATCTCTGTTTATTTCAACTGACACATTCATCACCTGCCTTTATCTTAATATCATTATGTCCTACTACAATCCTAACGCCTTACTTGTTAATCCCTGTGCACCCTTTACTGTTCCAACTGTCAAAGCTATAGTAAATGTCATTTCACACAAATAAATAAGAGTCTGTGTCCAATCTGCATACTCTCCCGTAAACGACGGAAGCCCTGAACTTATCAATGCATTACATACAATGATTGCAAGCGCCATTGTTACTGCTTCAAACACAATTGACGAAAAATATCTTACATATGTGGTAGCCGTATGACTTACCATTCTATTCCCACTTATTGTTGAAAGTGCAATTGCTCCAAACGGAACAATGATAAGTATTTTTAAAAATCTGAAATACACTGTATATATAAGAAAAAATCCACAGATAATAATGACTATTGATAGTATTGACGTAAGAATTAACATAACCAGACTTGCCCCAAATCCAAGATTTTTAATAATCTCCGCCTGTGTACTGTCTATGGTAAGCTTAACCATTTTTCCTGCACTTAATAGTTTTACAAGATTTCCCACCGAAGTAAAAAATGCCTTCATTATGGTTACATTGTTTGCAACAAGCCATTCTGCTATTCCTATTCTCATAAGCATTCTTAATATTACTTCAAATCTCATGTCTTCTTTCACATCCACACTTTCAGAACAAAAGCCTATAACAAAAAACAAGACAACTAAAGATGAACCTACTCCAACAAAGATAGGTTCAATACTTTGAACTACACCCCAAGGTCCTCCATCTTTAAATGACTCAGGAGATTGTCCTAAAAGTGCAAACACAAGTGATATTTGATTATTCCAAAATCCAAATACCATCTCCAGTAAATCCAGAATCTGTTGTCCTAGTTTAAATATATCCAAATATCATCACCTCTTTTCTTCCATGATTTAAGACTAAAATCCAAGGATTCCAAGAACTGATGATATACCTGCCATCATTACTCCAGCCACTATTCCTTTTAATGCTGAATTCATTGTGGATGAATCCTGTTGCTGATAAGCCTGGGCAAACTCCATTACATTTTTAGCAAGAATAATTACACCAATTGCTCCAATAATTGCAATAACCAGCGTTTTCAGATTATCAAGAGGTTTTGTAACAGAACTTGTATCTGCTGCCATTACTCTTGTACATAACATTTCCATCATTGCTACCGAACCTGATAAAACAGGAAATAATTCTTTTTTTATTTTTTTACCAATACCTTTCATATCTTTTTGTCTCCTCACTTCTTCCAATAAATTTCTCGTCATAGTTTCTCCTATCTTCTTAACTTCCATATTTTTGTCTTTCCTTCCTCATTTTTTCCACAGAAACATCTGGGTAAAAATAATTTAATATCACATTAACAGGAACACCTTCCCTCATTTCCTTCTTCACTTCATCGCACTGTTCTTTTGAGAACTTCCAAAAAATCATTCGATTTGTAACTGTATCCTCCTTTAATTTTTTCAACCTTTTAATTTCATTTGTGTCATTAGCGCTTTCCATATCTTCCTGATATTCAAGCTCTCCTAATATTTCCATATCTACTTTTGAATTTTCTTTTTGAGGTTCAATCTTTTTTAACCTTTTTATCACTGTTTCATTTTTTAGAAGCATAAATTCCGCCATTGTAAGCTTGTCTATGTACACGTTTTTTCCTTTCTCTTTTAATCTTTCATAGTACTCCAATGACTTTCTATTTAATATTTCAAAGGGAGGTCCGATAATAACCGAATCCTCCCTTGGTATATGTTCATATGATTTTCCTTTTCCATCTGCCGTCTGATTAAATGCCGGATGAGTAAATGGATTGAACTTATTATCTACAATAGGATCAAAACCTCTTATGAATATTAGACATTTTTTATTATCAAATTTTCTCGCTTCGTCAGGTGTCATAAGTTCTCTACCAAGTACATCATAATTTCTTGAGCTGCTTCCCTGTCGTCCTCTTGTTTCTCCACTTGATTTTTTTTCAATTGTCCCTTTTCCCAATAATTCTGATATATATTTATGGGTACTTTGTTCATTTCCACCTAAATAAATAAGTGTGTCACAGTTACCGGGTATTGTTTCCCATGTATCCTTGAACAATGCTTTTATCTGTGCCAAATTCTGAATAATTATTACCGAACTTATTTCCCTGCTTCGCATTGTTGATAAAAGTGAACAAAAATCATCCGGAAGTGCAACATTTGAAAATTCATCAAGCATAAACGTAACATGTATCGGCAATCTGCCACCAAAATTAAAATCAGCCTGATAATAAAGTTCCTGAAATATCTGCGTGTATAGCATCCCAATTATAAAGTTATAAGACTTATCAGAATCAGGTATTACACAAAACAATGCAGTTTTTGTTTCACAATCTCCATTTGCACCTATTCCTATGTCCGCAAGATTCAATTCGTCTTTGGACAAAATTCTAAGTATTTTTTTATTCTCCAAAAAAGCCAGTCTTGAATTTGCACTTATTATAATTGAACGTACCGTATCTCCTGCTCCTCTCATACATTTTTTATACTGTTTTACTGCTGGATGATTTACTCCCAACGGACTTGTTTCTTCCAATGCACTCATTATGATATCAAGTTGTGATGGTTTTCCTTTTTCTTTTACTTCAGCCTTTCCCATCAACTTAAGTACTGTTTCAAAATTTCTCCTTTTAGGTGGAACTTCTAACCACACATAATAAAATAACGCCTGTAGAAACATTCCTTCTGCTTTTTCCCAAAATGGATCAGCAGGATTAGCTCCTTTAGGCGTTGTATTTGCAATTAAATTTGTAATTAGTTTAATGACATCTGTTTCTTCTCTTATATATGAAAACGGATTATAGCAATCGGACTTTGCCATATCTATAAGATTAATTACCTTTACGTTATATCCATTATTTTTTAACATTTCTCCTGTACTTCTTAAAATTTATAGCAATAGGTAAGGATTTGATATTATCTCCACCTTTTCCCCTGCTCTACACCGTACGTGAGACTTTCGCCTCATACGGCGTGCCATCATACATTTGCA
>NZ_DBLZZO010000026.1:0-43291 GCF_057858645.1 Eubacterium sp. | reverse complement strand
TGAAAGAAATCTCTTTTTCAGCTAAACTATTAAACATCATACAGTCTCCTTTACGTATTTTTCTGAGCAGTTAATATCATAAAGAAAAACTGTATGATTGGAAAGTGGTTTTTTCTACTTCCCATTTTTTTATTTATTTTTTGCCAACTAAAATTTTACACTAACTTTTCTTTTTCAGATTCTTTGTAAATTTCTATACACACTCTTTTATCTTTGCTTCTATTCTTTCCTTAACTGTTTTTGCAATTTCCACTGTTGTTAAGTCTTTGTAGTCGTCATAATATAAAGGCTCAAGGTAATGAATTTGCACATCTACTTCTGATGTATCTTTTATGTCAAAAGGTTTGAAAGAGTCTATAAGTGCTACTGGAACAATTGGAGCTTTGGCTTTTGTGGCACTTTTAAAAGAACCACCTTTAAAATCTCCCAGTATATTTCCGTTTTTGCTTCTTGTTCCTTCAGGAAATATTATATAGTTTCTGCCTTGTTTTATTCCTTCTGTCATTTCTTTTATTATTTTCATTGCCTGACGTGGGTCATCTCTGTCCAATGCTTTTGCATCAAGTGCTTTTATTACCTGCTTTAGTAAGATTACGTCTTCCAAATCTTTTCTAATTACAAAAGATGTTGGTCTTTCGTGTGTATCACAAATAAGCAGGACGTCAAATAAGCCCTGATGATTTGGTGTTAAGATGTATCCGTTTTCTTTTGGAAGATTTTCAAGTCCTGTGCATGTTATGTTTACATGAGCATATTTATTTACTCTGTGACATACATCGTGAACCTTTTTGTATCTTTCATCAATTGTGTATTTGTTCTCTTTACCGGCTAATTTTATTTGATGAAAAAGCCAGGGAACTTTATAAAATCTTCGTGTTACTAAATATGTAATTCTATTTACTTTCATGAATATGTTCCATTCTTTTTATTATTATGCTGATTATTATACTGGTTATTATCTTTAACAATATTTTTAATGTCAAAATATCCCAATAATAATTACACTTTTTTGTAGTTGCTACTGCCCTTAGATTTCTTTATATTCTTCTATAGCTGTTTCGTATAAGTTATTTCCTTCGCTGTCAATTACAACTATTGCAGGAAAATTTTCCACATAAAGTTTTCTTATAGCCTCTGTTCCTAAATCGTCATAAGCTACAACTTCACTTTTCTTTATGGATTTTGATAAAATTGCACCTGCTCCACCTACTGCAGCAAAGTATACACAATTATTTCTTACTACTGCGTCAATTACTTCTTTTGAACGTTTGCCTTTTCCAATCATGCCTTTTAAACCTAAATCCAAAAGTTTAGGGGCATACTTATCCATTCTACTTGCCGTTGTAGGACCGGCTGAACCAATTGGTCTGCCTTCTCTTGCCGGTGATGGTCCCATATAATAAATAATATTGTTGTTCATTTCAATTGGTAACTGCTCGCCTTTTTCTAACGCTTCCCACATTCTTTTGTGTGCAGCATCTCTTGCAGTGTAAATAGTTCCTGTTATATATACATAATCTCCTGCTCTTAATTCTTTTGCAACTTCATCAGAAATTGGAGCTTTTATATTATTGTCCATTTAATTCTCCTTTAAAACTATTATTACATCTAATAAGCTTTAATTCTATTGGCTAAAGTATATTAGCCTTTAATTATATTGTTCTTGTTACGTGTCTGTTTACATGACAGCAAATATTTATTGCAACCGGTAAACCTGCAATATGTGTAGGATATGTTTCCACATTTACAGCAAGTGCTGTCTGAGTTCCACCTAAGCCTCCCGGACCAATACCTAATTTGTTTATTTTAGTTAACAACTCTTCTTCCATTTCTTTTACGTATGGAATTGTAGAGCTACTGTCAGCTGGACGTGCTAAAGCTTTTTTAGCCAAAATTGCACACTTTTCAAAAGTTCCACCCACGCCTACACCTACTACCATCGGCGGACATGCATTTGGACCTGCATCTTTTACTGCTGTAAGAACAGCATTTTTTACACCTTCTATGCCGTCGGCAGGTTTTAACATAAATACTCTACTCATGTTTTCGCTTCCAAAACCTTTTGGTGCAATTGTTATTTTCACATTTTCGCCAGGTACGATGCTGTAATGGATTACCGCCGGAGTATTGTCCTTTGTGTTTTCTCTTAAAATTGGATCTTTTACTACTGATTTTCTTAAAAATCCATCCACGTATCCTTCTCTAACTCCCTGATTAATTGCATCTTCAATATTCTCACCTACAATATGTACGTCCTGACCAATTTCAATAAAAACAACTACCATGCCTGTATCCTGACAGATTGGTATCATGTCCTCACCTGCAATTTTCAGGTTTTCATCTAATTGCTCAAGAATCTGACATCCTAATGGTGATTTTTCATTTTTTCTTGCATTATCAAATACTTTTTTCATATCAGGTGATAGAAAATGATTTGCTTCTATACACATTTCCTTTATATTTTTGGTTATTTCTTCTGAATGGACCTCTCTCATTTTATGTAATTCTCCTTTGTTATTAACATTCCCTTGAAAAAACTTAATAGTTATTAGCTTTAATTAACATTATAATTATCAAACGATTATAAATAGCTTAGTTTAGAAGTTTAATAATACATTTTTAATTTAATTATGTGTGTTTTTATTTTGTATTTCAAAAAAGAAGCGACATAATGCCGCTTCTTTTCAAACATTTGGCATTTTGAATTATTCATTTTCAGAATTTTCTTCATCTGTTTCTTCTGAATTTTCAGCCTCTAATCTTTCAGCTTCTTCTGCATCTGCCTGAGTTACACTTTCTTTTACTTTTGTAATGCTTGCAACGACAATATCATCTTTGTTTCCGGTATTCATAAGCTTAACGCCTAAAGTTACTCTACCTAAAACTGAAATATCATCTACAAACATTCTGATTACAATACCTTCGTTCGTAATCATCATTATTTCGTTGCCATCATTAACAGCCTTTGCTCCAACAACTTCCCCTGTTTTTTCTGTAATCTTGTAGCACTTAACACCTTTACCGCCACGATTCTGTAATTTGAATTCAGTAAATGGTGTACGTTTACCCATTCCGTTTGCTGAAACAATAAGAATATATTCTCCTTCTGTGTCAATTTGCATTGAGATAACTTCATCGTTACCTTTAAGTTCAATACCTCTAACACCCATTGCTGAACGACCTGTTTCTCTAACGTCTGTTTCACGGAACTTAATTCCCTGACCATTCTTTGTAACAAGCATAATGTTATGTGTGTTATCTGATATTGTCACATCAATTAATTCATCGCCTTCACGTAAAGTTATAGCCTGTATACCACTCTTACGAATATTAGTATATGCATTAATAGGTGTTTTCTTAATTGTTCCATTCTTTGTAGCCATAATGAGATACTTGTCATCTTCAAATTCTCTCATCTGGACCATTGCAGAAATCTTTTCTCCAGGCTGTAGCTGTAATAAGTTTACAATAGCCATGCCTCTGGCAGTTCTTCCTGCTTCCGGAATTTCATAGCCTTTTAATTTATATATACGACCTGTATTTGTAAGGAATAAAATATAGTCGTGTGTTGAAACCATAAACATGTCTTTCATAAAGTCATCATTTATAGTTTGCATTCCCTTAATACCCTTACCACCACGGTTCTGTGCCTTAAAGTTATCCACAGTCATTCTCTTTATGTAGCCTAAATTAGTCATTACAATAACTGTATCTTCTTCAGGAATTAAATCTTCATCGTCCATATCAATGTCGATACCGATTTTTGTTCTTCTATCATCACCGAACTTGTCTCTGACAATTTCAATTTCTTCTTTGATAACAGTTAAAAGTTTATTTTCATCTGCAAGTATAGACTTTAAGTAAGCTATCTTTTCCATTAATTCCTTGTATTCATTTTCAAGGTCTTCTCTTGCTAAACCTGTTAACTGTCTGATTCTCATATCAACAATAGCCTGTGCCTGAGCATCTGATAAACCAAATCTTTCAGATAATTTTGCCTTGGCATCTGCTGTTGTTCTTGAGCTTCTAACAATCTGAATAACTTCATCAATATTATCAAGTGCAATTAATAAGCCCTCAATAATATGAGCACGTTCTTCAGCTTTATTTAATTCAAATTTTGTACGACGTGTAACAACATCCTTTTGGTGTTTTAAATATTCATCTAACATCTGAAGTAAATTAAGAACTTTTGGTTCTCCATTTACTAACGCAAGCATTATTACACCAAATGAATCCTGTAACTGTGTATGTTTATACAACTGATTTAATATTACATTTGCATTTGCATCACGACGCACCTCAATAACTACACGTGTACCTTCCTGATCTGATTCGTCACGAAGGTCAGTGATACCATCAATTCGCTTTTCTTTTACTAAACTTGCAATCTTTTCAACAAGTTTTGCTTTATTTACCATGTATGGAAGTTCAGTAACAACAATTCTGCTCTTACCATTATCCATTGTTTCAATTTCAGAGACTGCACGCGTTTTTATTTTTCCACGACCTGTTCTGTAAGCTTCTTCAATTCCTTTTCTACCAAGAATTGTAGCACCTGTTGGAAAATCAGGTCCTTTTACAATTTCCATGATTTCTTCAATTTCAGTGTCTCTGTTTTCCTGAACTCTGTTATCAATAATCTTAACGATTGCATTAATTGTTTCAGTTAAATTGTGAGGTGGAATACTAGTAGCCATACCTACGGCAATACCACTTGTACCATTAACGAGAAGGTTTGGATATCTTGCAGGTAATACTGAAGGTTCCTTTTCCGTATCATCAAAGTTAGGTATAAATTCTACAGTATCTTTGTTGATATCTCTAACCATTTCCATGGAAATCTTGCTAAGACGTGCCTCTGTATAACGCATTGCGGCAGCGCCGTCACCATCTTCTGAACCAAAGTTTCCGTGACCATCAACTAATGGATATCTTGTGCTCCAGTCCTGAGCCATATTTACTAATGCTCCGTAAATTGAACTATCACCATGTGGATGGAATTTACCCATTGTATCACCAACGATACGGGCACACTTTCTGTGTGGCTTATCAGGTCCGTTGTTAAGTTCAACCATTGAATAAAGCACACGTCTTTGTACCGGCTTCAAACCATCTCTAACATCAGGAAGAGCTCTTGCTGCGATTACACTCATGGCGTAATCAATATAAGAGGTTTCCATTGTTTCCTTTAAGTCTACTTCATGAATTCTATCAAATATCTTATCGTCCACTTAATGTTCCTCCTATATATCTAAGTTTTGAACAAACTTTGCGTTTGCCTGAATAAATTCTCTTCTTGGTTCAACATCATCGCCCATAAGAGTTGTAAATGTTAAATCCATTTCTGTTAATGTATCTTCGTTTATTTTTACCTGTTTTAAAATTCTTGTTTCAGGATTCATTGTTGTATCCCAAAGCTGGGATGCATCCATTTCTCCCAAACCTTTGTAACGCTGAATCTTGTTCTGATTGTCACGTCCAATTTCTGTAAGAATCTTATCAAGTTCTGCATCACTGTATGCATAATAATTTTTCTTATTTCTTGTTACCTGATAAAGTGGTGGCATTGCTAAATATACATGGCCATCCTTAATAAGTTCAGGCATAAATCTATAAAAGAATGTAAGCATAAGTGTATCAATATGAGCACCGTCAACATCGGCATCAGTCATAATGATAATCTTGTCATAACGTAATTTGCTAATGTCAAATTCATCATAAATTCCTGTACCAAATGCTGTAATCATTGAACGGATTTCTTCGTTCTGCATAATTCTGTCTAATCTTGCTTTTTCTACATTTAAGATTTTTCCTCGAAGAGGTAATATAGCCTGAGTTGCTCTAACTCTTGCCTTTTTGGCTGAGCCACCGGCAGAATCTCCCTCTACTATAAAGATTTCACATTTTTTTGGATCCTTATCTGAACAGTCAGATAATTTTCCAGGAAGTGCTGCTACATCTAAAACTGTTTTTCTACGTGTAGTTTCTCTTGCCTGTCTTGCTGCTTCTCTGGCACGCTGTGCGAGTACAGCTTTTTCGCAAATTATTTTTGCCACACCAGGATTTTGTTCAAGAAAGTATGTAAGCTGTTCGCTTACAACACTATCAACGGCAGTTCTGGCTTCACTGTTTCCTAATTTTTGTTTTGTCTGACCTTCAAACTGAGGATCTTCGATTTTTACACTAATGATTGAAGTTAAGCCTTCTCTGAAATCTTCACCTGAAAGATTATCTTCTTTTTCTTTCAAAATCTTATTTTGACGGGCATAGTTATTTAATGTTTTTGTTAAAGCTCTCTTAAAACCTTCAACCTGCATACCACCTTCCGGTGTGTTAATGTTGTTTACAAAGCTGAAAGAATTTTCGTTATATGCATCATTGTGCTGCATTGCCACTTCAACATAAACATTGTTTACTGTGCCTTCACAATATATTACATCTTCATACAAAGGAGTCTTGCCCTTGTTTAAGTAAGTTACAAACTCCTTAATACCACCTTCATAGTGGAATGTTTTTTCAATTGGCTCCTCAGGTCTTACATCTCTTAAAATAATCTTAAGGTTCTTTGTAAGGAACGCAGTTTCTCTTAATCTTGTTTCTAACACGCTATAATCGTAAACTGTGTCTTCGAAAATTGTTTTATCTGGTAAAAACTTTACCTCTGTTCCTGTAAATTCAGGATCGCACTCTCCAATTATTTCAAGTTCACCTAATGCATGACCTCTTTGATATTTTTGGTGATGAATCTTTCCATCACGACATACCTTTACTTCAAGCCATTCTGATAAGGCATTTACTACTGACGCACCTACACCATGAAGTCCACCGGAAACCTTATATCCGCCTCCACCAAACTTTCCTCCGGCATGGAGCACTGTAAATACCAACTCTATTCCTGATTTTCCTGTTTTTGTATTAATACCTGTAGGAATTCCACGGCCGTCATCTTTTACTGTAATTGAATTATCTTCATTTATCTGCACATCAATTGTATCGCAGTATCCGGCTAAAGCTTCATCTACTGCATTATCAACAATTTCATAAACCAAATGATGAAGACCTCTTAAAGATGTTGAACCAATATACATTCCCGGTCTTTTTCTAACTGCTTCAAGTCCTTCTAAAACCTGAATCTGATCTGCTCCATACTCATTTTCTACATTTGTGTTGTTACCCATTAGTAACTCCTTTCAGTTAAACTGTCTTTTCTTCTACTTTTCCTTCTGTTACCTGGAAAACCTTATTTATTTTAAATCTGTTTTCTATAAATTCATCTAACCCGGTACATGTAATAATAGTTTGAATATCATCAATGCTGTTAAGTAAATGATTTTGTCTCTCTGAATCAAGTTCCGACAAAACATCATCAAGTAACAATACCGGTGTATCATTTATTAGATTCTTTACTAACTCTAATTCTGCTAACTTTAGAGATAAAGCAATTGTTCTTTGCTGTCCCTGACTTCCATAAATTCTGATATTCTTGTTGTCATTAAAAAATAACAAATCATCTTTATGTGGACCAATAGATGTTGACTTATACTTAATATCTCTGTCTCTGTTTTCTTCAAGTCGCCTTAGTAAATCTTCTGCCTCACAATTTTTGTTATAAACAATATTAATATTTTCCAATCCACCTGTAAGTTGTTTGTGTATTGGTTTAATTATCTCGTTTATTTTTTCTATAAAGTTGGTTCTTCTTTCAATAATTTTTGAACCATACTGTGCTAATTGTCCATCCCAAACATCAAGTGTCTGCTTTAGTTCCGGTTTAAAATAAATATCTTTTAATAATTTATTTCTTTGAGCAATAATTCTGTTATAGTTGGTTAAATTATAAACATATATTTTGTCTAACTGGCACAATTCCATATCTACGAATTTTCTTCTCTCCGATGGACCTTTCTTGATAATTTCCAAATCCTCTGGAGAAAAAATAACAACATTAAAAAGCCCAAAAAGTTCACTTGCCTTTTTTATTGGTATTCCATTTATAGCAATACCTTTTGTTTTATTCTTGCGCAAATGAATATCTATTCTCTGTTCCCTGTTGTTTTTTTCCAAATATAACTTAATGTGTGCCTCACCTGAATCTAAGTTAATTAACTCAGCGTCCCTATTAGTTCTATGAGACTTTGTAGTGCTGCAAACATATATTGATTCTAATATATTTGTTTTTCCCTGGGCATTGTTGCCATACAAAATATTTGTTTTTTCATCTAAATCAAGTTTCAATAATTTGTAATTTCTAAAATTACTTAATTCTACTTTTTTTACAATCATTACTTAACTAAAACCACAGTTCCTTCAAATTCAAATGTATCTCCAGGGTAAAGTTTCTTACCTCTTCTTGTATCAACTTCACCGTTCACTTTTACCTGTCCATCCTGAATTAAGAATTTTGCATCCACACCAGAACCAACAATGCCTGCTAATTTCATAGCCTGGCCTAATTTTATAAAATCATCTTTTATAGTAATACTCAAATCTTCCATTTTTATCCAAATTATTCAGTGCTGAATAATATTCCTTTCTTTGTCTTAGTCTGATTGTGACTTTTACTGAACTACAGGAAGAACAATGTAAATATAGCTTCCCTCTTCATCTTTAATAAAACATGGAGCTTTAGGGTTAGTAAAGAACATGCTTACTTCTTCCTGATCTAAAACTTTCAAAATATCAATAAGGAACTTAGGGTTAAAGCTTATTAATAAATCGTCTCCATCCTTTGTAATTGGAATACTTTCATCCATTGAACCTATAAATGTATTAATAGTTAATTCCATTTCTGTATCTTTCATTGATAAGAATACAGGTTTCTTGTCTCCTTCTTTTATTAAAAGAGTTGCTCTGTCTATACAATCAGCCATTTCTTTCTTGTTAATTGTAATTCTTGTTTTGTAATCATTGCTAATCATCTTGTCTGTATCAAAGAAGTTAGTTGATTCAATTAATCTTGAAACTACAATAGTGTTATCGAATTCAAAAAGAATATGATTTGAAGTAAAGTAAATATTTACATCATCATCTACTCCACCATTTAAAATTTTACTGATTTCATTAAGTGATTTACCTGGAACTAATACTTTGTAATTTCCATAGTTTTCTTTTAGTTCAATATTTCTAATTGCAATACGGAATTTATCTAAAGCTACAACTTTAAGCTTACTTCCGTTTACTTCAAATAATTCGCCTGTAAGTAATTTATTTTTTTCAGCATCATTAATTGCGAAACTTGTTTGTCTGATAATTTCCTTTAATGAAAACTGTGAAATAGTAATTTTGTCTTTTTTTTCAATAACAGGTAGATATGAGAAATCTTCTGCTGACTTTATGAGAATGTTAAACTTAGCATTTTCACATGTAATATTAGCAGTACTTTCATCCTTTACTTCTATAGTTACATCATTGTCCGGAAGCTTTCTTACGATTTCTGAAAAAATCTTTGCATCAATAGCAATGCTTCCTGCTTCAGCAATTTCACCTTGTACTGTAGTCTCAATACCAAGTTCCATATCATTAGCAGTAAATTTAATAATACCTTCAGTGGCATCAATAAGGATACATTCTAATATAGACATTGTAGTTTTTGATGAAACAGCTTTCATTACAATGTTAATACCAGTTATCAAATCTGATTTTTTACAAATTAACTTCATGGGTAAATCTCCTTCAAATTTCGTATAAATATATAAATATTAAGATAATAATAATAATAAGGCACGTTAATATGTTAAAAAAACGTTTTAACGCCCTATTTATGGGAAGTTCCTAAAAAAATAACATGTTAATAACTCAAATTTAATTAACAACTTCTTAAAAATTATAATCAAAAAGCTATAATCAAAAAATCTGAAATTTTAAGTTATTAATGTACTATTAACCTAGTTATTAACCTAAAATCGGCACTAATTAACAAAGTTATTAACATTAATTAGGATTAATCTTCTTTTTAAGAACTTCAATAGTTGCTTTAATGGAAGGATCTGTTTCCATAGCCTTCTTTATTTCATTATAACCATAGCTAACAGTGGCATGGTTTTTCTTTCTTAGATATTTTGCAATAGTTTCCAGCTTCTCGTCAGTGTAAACTCTGCATAAATACATGCAAACCTGCCTTGGAAAAGCAACATCGCTGCTTCTTTTCTTAGAACAAATGTCAGCTGCTGAAATCTGGTAATGTTCAGCTACTGTATTAATTATTGATTGACAGGTTATTTTTTCTTCAGTAGTGTCTACTTTTAATGTTTCCATTGCAAATTCTTTTGTAATAGGAACACGATTAACTTTTGAAAAAGCTATTACATTATTAAGAGAGCCTTCAAGTTCCCTTACATTGGATACAAAATTAGTAGCAATGTAATCTAAAGCCTCTAATAAATTAGCATTATCTACATCTTCTTTGTCATCAGTAACCTTAATTCCTTTAGAAAGGGCATGCTTCTTTAAGATAGCCATACGTGTTTCATAGTCAGGACTGTGTATATCTACAGTAAGTCCCTGCTGGAAACGAGTTGTAAGTCTATCTGCAATATCTTCTATTTCATTAGGTTTTCTGTCTGATGTAAAAACAATCTGTTTATGTTTTAAGAATAATTCATTGAAAATGTTGAATAATTCTTCCTGTGTTCTATCTTTTCCTGATATAAATTGAATATCATCAATTAATAAAACATCAACGTTTCGATATTTCTTTCTAAATTGAATAATTTCGTCCTGGTCTTTCTTTTGTTTACCAAGCAAATCAACAATTTCATTAGTAAAAGATTCTGTTGTAGTATACAAAACCTTAGAATTAGGATTTGACTTAAGTACATAGTTACCAATTGACTGCATAAGGTGTGTCTTACCTAAACCAACCCCTCCAAATATAAATAATGGATTGTGGGCTTCACCTGGTGAGTCTGCAACGGCAAGTGAAGTTGCCTGTGCAATGGCGTTGTTACCTACTACGAAAGAATCAAAAGTGTATTTCTTGTCCAGGTTAGCTTCTAAAATTCTTCTTTCAAGAATTAAGTCTTCTGAATTGGCCGCGTTTTCTTCGTCGCTTTCGTCAGAAGAGTCTTCTAAAGAAGCATCTCCAGGTAATAAAATCTGTAAATCTGTGTTTTCACCTAAAAAATGGGCAAGGGAAAGTTTAAGAAAATCAAAATATTTCTTCTTAATATATTGTAGTCCACTGCTACCACTATTTCCTGTGAAAACAAGTTTGACTAATCCGTCCTTATAATATTGTACATTTAAGGGTAAAATGAACGTTTCAAAAGTAATATCCTGGATGTCGTATTCTTTTTTTAAATAATCCAATATTTCAGGCCATTTTTCCTTTAAATTATCTAACATATTGTCCTCCTCAAAGTATAAAAAGGCCCAAAAGCCCATATATAAAAATATAATACATCAAAAAGGGCAAATTTTCAATATTACAAAAAAGAAATAAACATATATATTATAATAGGAAGAAAGTAAAAATCTTAAAAAGTTACAAAAATCATAAAAAAACAGCAAAATAACAAAAATTTTTTTTCGACAAATAATGACAATAACTTTTTTACAGTTATTAACATTTGAGATAATAAAATAGAAAAAATACCCAAAAAAAGGCTAAAACAGCAAAAGTTATTAACATGTTATTAACATTTAGTTGATAACTTTTGATAATTACTCCATTTTTCATCATAGTGTGTTAAAGGACATGAAAAAAATTAATTTAAAACACTTGAAATTATATGGAAATTGTGGTTTAATCAGTAAATGACTGCGATTATTTTTATTATGGTAATTGTAATGATGTTTTACTATAGAACAGAAAAGGAGGTGCCGTATTATGAAAATGACATTTCAGCCAAAGAAAAGACAGAGATCAAAAGTTCATGGATTCAGAAAGAGAATGAGCACTGCAGGCGGAAGAAAAGTTCTTGCTAGCAGAAGAGCAAAAGGAAGAAAGAAATTATCAGCTTAGGTCACAGATAATGTGACCTTTCTTTATATGCAATTGAGAGGTTGGTGAAATATGAAAATGAAAGATTATACTTCATTAAAAAAGAATATCGATTTTCAAAAAGTATATAAGGAAGGAAAATCAAAAGCTAATAAATATTTAGTAATGTATGTTTTACCAAATGATTTAGGCATTAACAGATTAGGTATATCCGTTAGTAAAAAAGTAGGAAATAGTGTAGTAAGACATCACCTAACCCGCTTAATCAGGGAAAGCTATAGACTAAATAGTAATATGTTCAATAGTAGTTTGGACATAGTCGTAGTAGTGAGAACCACTGCTAGGGACGAAAATTATCATTCATTAGAAAGTGCTTTAATGCACTTAGGAAAGATTCAGAACATCTTGCAGAAAAATACAAACTAAAGAAAGTGTTATTTAGTATAAAGTGAAGTATTATTTAATATTGGACGTAATTAGTTTGGCAGGATGAAGTTTGTAACTAAATGGAAAATAAAGTGCTAATGACTTAGTGAGTAAATATTAGGAATAATGTTATGGATAAGGTTAAGAAAATTTTTAAGAAGATAGGAAAATTTATTAATTTAATTCTTATTGGAATGGTTAGAATTTATAGGAAGTATATTTCACCTATGAAAAGAATGCCATCTTGCAGATACATTCCTACATGTTCTCAGTATGCAATAGAAGCTTTACAAAAATATGGACCCTTAAAAGGATCTTATCTTGCAATAAGAAGGATATTGAGATGCAATCATTTCCATAAAGGAGGATACGATCCAGTTCCTTAAAGGAGGATTAAATGGATAATTTGATTATCGCCACTCAGACTGGTGGTATTTTAAAACCATTTGCATGGATTTTAGGAAAAATCCTTGAAGTTTTATATGATGGTTTTGCTTTTTTTGGTATTTATAATATTGGTCTTTTAATTATTGTATTTACTTTTGTAGTTAGAATGCTTATGTTACCAATGACAATTAAGCAACAGAAGTTTACAAAAATGAATTCTGTTATGACACCTGAAATTCAGGCAATTCAGAAAAAGTACAAGGATAAGAAAGATCAACAGTCACAGTTAGCAATGCAGGAAGAAATGAAGGCTGTTTATGATAAATATGGAACATCACCAACAGGTAGTTGTTTACAGCTTATTATTCAGATGCCTATTCTTTTCGCATTATACAGAGTAATTATGAATATACCTGCGTATGTTCAGCCTATTAAAGAATTATATTCTTCTGTAATCACAAGTTTAAATGCATCACAGATGAGCCAGTTCTTTGGTATTAACACAGCAGGTTCAAAGTTAAAAGCTTCACAGATTACACAGTGTATTGATGCTTTAACAGGATATTCATCAAGAACTAAAGGTGCTATTAATTTGGCAAAGGGTGTTGATGCAAGCAATGTTTTATCAGCTTCACCAAACACAAGTGCTGCGGACAAGATTAACAGTCTTAACAGTTTCTTTGGTTTAAACCTTGGCATATCACCAAGTGCAATGTTTAAGGCAGGAACAGTAACATTAATCGTTGCTTTAATTATTCCTATTCTTTCCGGTATATTCCAGTTATTAAGTGTACAGCTTTCACAGAAAATCAATGGTGTTGCAAGTACACAGGATAATCCAATGTCAGGCTCTATGAAGGCAATGAATATTATGATGCCATTATTCTCAGTATATATGTGCTGGATTTTATCAGCAGGTATCGGTTTATACTGGATGGCAGGTTCGTTGATTATGATGCTTCAACAGGTAATCATTAATCTGTATCTGGGTAAGATGGATGTAAATGATATTATAGAAGCAAATAGGGAAAAGGCAGCTGAAAAAGCAGAAAAGAGAAAAGCAAAGCAGGGAATTTACAGAGAACAGGTTTTACAGGCTTCAAAAACAAATACAAGAAGCGTTAAAAGTAGTTCAAACATGACTGCAGCTGAAAAAGAAGAAAAAATCAGAAAATCAAAAGAAAATGCAAAGGCCGGTTCATTGGCTGCAAAAGCTAATATGGTCAGTGATTATAATAAGAAACACAGCAAATAGAGGTAATAAAGATGGAATATGTAGAATATAAAGGAAAAAACGTTGACGAAGCAATTACTAATGCATGCGTCGCTCTAGGTATTGCAGCTGATAAACTTGATTACGATGTTGTAGAAAAAGGTTCAAATGGTTTTTTAGGATTTGGTAGCAAACCTGCTATTATTAAAGCTAGAAAAAATGAATCAGTAGAAGACATTGTAACTGAATTTTTAAACAAAGTTTTCAGTGCAATGGAACTTACAGTTAAGTTAGACATTAAAGTTGAAGAAGGTGAAAAGGAAAACACAATCAACATTAATGTAATTGGTGATGATATGGGAATTCTCATTGGTAAGAGAGGACAAACACTTGATTCATTACAGTATCTTGTAAGCCTTGTAGTAAACAAGGAAAGCGATAAGTTTAACAGAGTTAAGCTTGATACTGAAAACTATAGAGAAAGAAGAAAAGCAACACTTGAAAATCTTGCTAGAAATATTTCTTTAAAAGTTAAGAGAATTAAGAAACCTGTAGCATTAGAGCCAATGAATCCTTATGAAAGAAGAATCATTCATTCAGCTTTACAGAATGATAAGTTCTGTACTACAAAGTCAGAGGGCGAAGAACCTTACAGACACGTAGTAGTAATGCTTAAGAAGAGAAACAATAACAGATAATTTGTTTTAAATAACCTGTTAGGTTAAGTTGGGATATACCTGATTAAACCTGACAGGTTTTTTATTACATAAAAAACGTTCCACTATGGATGCACCCTGCGTGAATGAAAAAATATTGCTAAATAGGCACGCGCTGGTTGCGTAGAATGTCGCAAGGGACATTCTTTTTACCCTTTTTATAATAATGAGAATGTGGTATACTCTTACATTAGGTAATTATGCAATTATAAATAATATTAATTTAAGGTGATTTATGAAGATTACAGATACAATTGCGGCTATCTCAACATCAACAGGTAATTCGGGTATTGGAATTATTCGTGTTAGCGGAGATGAAGCCATTGAAATAGTTGATAAAATTTTTAAGTCGAATAAAGAAGGAAAGAGATTAATTAATGTTAAATCTCATACAGTTAATTACGGAAATATTGTAGATGGGGACAAGGTTCTTGATCAGGTTTTAGTTCTTGTAATGAAAAATCCACATTCATATACAGGTGAAGATACAGTAGAAATTGACTGTCATGGTGGTATGTTGATTTTGAAAAAAGTTTTGGATTTAGTAATTAAGAATGGTGCTAAGTCAGCTGCACCAGGTGAATTTACTAAAAGAGCTTTCTTGAATGGCAGATTAGATTTGTCTCAGGCTGAGGCTGTTATGGATTTAATCAATTCTCAAAATGATTTTGCGTTAAACAGTTCAATTGAACAGTTAAAGGGTGGAGTTTCTGAGAAAATTAAAGAAATTAGAAGTGATGTGATTTATCATATTGCCTTTATTGAATCAGCATTAGATGATCCGGAACATATTAGTCTTGATGGATACGATAATGAAATTTCTGAAATGATTAATAAGAATATAAGCAAGATAAAGAAAATGATAGATACTTTTGACAATGGTAGAATAATGAAGGAAGGTATAAAAACTGTTATTTTAGGTAAGCCAAATGCAGGAAAGTCTTCACTTCTTAACCGAATGTTAGGAGAAGAACGTGCCATTGTAACGGATATTGAGGGAACAACAAGAGATACCTTAGAAGAAAATATTAACTTAAATGGTTTGTCTTTGAAAATTATTGATACTGCAGGTATTAGAAATACTGATGATAAAGTTGAGCAGATTGGTGTAAATAAGGCTAAAGAGATTGCCGAAGGTGCAGACCTTATTATTTATGTAGTTGACGGTTCAAAAGACATAGATGAAAATGACAAGGAAATATTAGAAATTATAAAAAATAAAAAAGTTATTGTTTTATTAAATAAGACTGATATTGATCGCGTTGTGGACATAGAACAATTAAATGAAATACCTAAAGAGGATATTATTGAATTTTCAGCAAAAGCTGGTTTGGGAATGGATGAACTTGAAGAAAAAATAAAAGATATGTTTTATTCAGGTGAGATTACTTTTAATGACCAGGTTTACATTACAAATGCAAGACACAAAGAAGCATTAGAAAATTCTTACAATAGTTTGCTGAAAGTCAAAGAGTCTGTTGATGCAGGCATGCCGGAAGATTTTTATTCAATAGATTTGATGGATGCTTACGAACAACTGGGACTTATAATTGGAGAAAGTGTAGAAGACGATTTAGTAAATGAAATTTTCTCAAAATTCTGTATGGGAAAATAATAAATTTAGTGAAGAGAAGAGAGAAGAAATGTTAAAGATTGAAAAAAATTATGATGTAGTAATAATTGGTGCAGGACATGCAGGTTGTGAAGCTGCTTTGGCATCAGCTAGACTTGGACTTGATACTATAGTTTTTACGGTAAGTGTAGACAGTATCGCACTTATGCCATGTAATCCTAATATTGGTGGAACATCTAAAGGACATTTAGTTAGAGAAATAGATGCTTTAGGTGGCGAAATGGGTAAAAATATTGATAAAAGTTTTATTCAATCTAAAATGCTTAACAAGTCAAAGGGACCGGCTGTGCATTCACTTAGAGCACAGGCTGATAAACAGAATTATACTAGAGAAATGAGACACACTCTGGAAAATACAGATAATTTAACTATTAAACAGGGAGAAGTTTCAGAATTAATAGTTGAAGATGGTGTTATAAAGGGCGTTAAAACTGTATCAGGTGCAACTTATTATGCAAAAGCAGTAGTTTTAGCTACAGGTGTATACTTGAAATCAAAGTGTATTTACGGTGATGTTTGTGAATATACTGGTCCTAACGGACTTATGACAGCAAATCATTTATCAGATTCTTTAGTTGCTAACGGAATTAAGATGAGAAGATTTAAAACAGGTACACCTGCCAGAGTAGATAAACGTTCAATTGATTTTTCAAAAATGGAAGAACAGTTTGGAGATGAAAGAATTGTTCCATTTTCGTTTTCAACAGATCCGGAAAGTATTCAAAAAGAACAGGTTTCATGTTGGTTGACTTATACAAATGAAAAAACACATGAAATTATAAGAGATAACATTGACAGATCACCTTTATTTTCAGGTATGATTGAGGGAACAGGTCCAAGATACTGCCCTTCAATTGAAGATAAGGTTGTTAAGTTTGCTGATAAAAACAGACATCAGGTGTTTATTGAGCCTGAAGGACTTTATACAAATGAAATGTATTTAGGTGGTATGTCATCATCACTTCCTGAAGATGTTCAGGACGCAATGTATCACACAGTACCAGGACTTGAAAATGCCAAAATAGTTAGAAATGCGTATGCAATAGAATATGATTGTATTGATTATGGTCAGTTACTTCCAAATTTGGAGTTCAAAACAATAAAAGGTTTGTTTAGTGCAGGTCAGTTTAATGGAAGTTCAGGCTATGAGGAAGCTGCAGCTCAGGGTATTGTTGCCGGAATTAATGCGGCAAGATTTGTTCAGGGAAAAGAAGGCATTGTTATTGACAGATCACAAGGTTATATTGGTGTGTTAATTGATGATTTGGTAACTAAAGAAAGCCATGAACCTTATAGAATGATGACTTCAAGAGCTGAATACAGATTACTACTTAGACAAGATAATGCTGATTTAAGACTATCTAAGTTAGGATATGAAATAGGTCTTGTTCCAAAGGAACGTTATGATTATATTTGCAGAAAAGAAAAGTTAATAGAAGAAGAAATTAACAGACTTGAAAATTATAAAATTGGAGCAGCAAAAGAAAATCAGGATATCTTGGCAGATTTAGGTAGTTCATCATTAAAAACAGCAACTACCTTAGCTGAATTAATAAGAAGACCGGAGCTTGATTATGAAAAAATTGCTCCATTAGATAAGGAAAGACCAAAGATTCCTTATGATGTTAAAGAACAGGTTAATATAAACATTAAGTATAATGGATATATTGAAAGACAGAAAAAACAGGTAAAGAACTTTAAGAAACTTGAAAACAAAAAAATACCTGAAAACTTTGACTATACAAAGGTAAATAGTTTAAGAAAAGAAGCTGTACAGAAGCTGGAATTCTATAAACCATTAAGTATTGGTCAGGCTTCACGTATTTCAGGGGTTTCTCCTGCAGATATTTCAGTGTTGTTAATTCATATGGAACAACATAAAAGTAAGTAATTGTTTTTTATAGAGTAATAAGTTAATATAGTGATTGATAAATGTATTTAAATAATATTATTTAAATACATTTATTTATGTAAAGAGTTATCGAAAGTTAATTAGAATATATTAATAAGTAATTGGATAATTAGATGAATATGTAAATGAGTAAATAAATAAGTAAATAAATGAGTAAATATATGAGTAAGTATATGAGCGTGTATATGATTATATAAATGAGTGTATGAATAAAAAAGTAATATATGTACATACAAACAAGTGTATGAATAAAAAACAATATATGTACATATAAACAAGTGCATGAATAAAAGTAATATATGTACATATAAATGAGCATATGGATACAGTGATATTTGCTCATATAAATGAGTATATGAATACAGTAATATATGCACATATACAATATTTAGAAATATATAATATGTAATTTAAAGTATTTATTTGGATGCAATAAAAATTTAGGAGATTATATGAACGGCAAAGAATTGTTAATTGATGGAATAGAAAAGATTGGATTAGAAATAAGTGAAGAACAAGCTAACCAGTTTATGAAATACTATGAAATGCTAATAGAAACTAATAAGGTTATGAATCTTACAGCAATTACAGAATTAGATGAAGTAATAATAAAGCATTTCATTGATAGTTTATTAGTTGCAAAGAAAATTAATGTAAATAATTTTGATTCACTAATAGATGTAGGAACCGGTGCAGGTTTTCCTGGTATTCCAATTAAGATTATGTTTCCTGAAATTAGAGTGGTGTTATTGGATTCATTAAATAAAAGATTAAAGTTTTTAAATAATGTAATTGATGAATTAGGCTTAAAAAATATAACAACTGTTCATGGGAGAGCTGAAGATATTGCACATATGGATGAATATAGAGAAAAATTTAGCTTATGTGTGTCAAGAGCCGTAGCTAATTTATCAACTTTATCTGAATATTGTATTCCATTTATAAATGAGAGTGGAATATTTATAAGTTACAAGTCTGAATTCAGTGAAGAAGAAACTGATAATGCAAAAAAGGCTATAAAAGTTCTTGGTGGAAAGATTGAAGACACTTATATTGAAGAATTACCACATTCTGATATTAATAGGAGTTTTGTTGTAATAAAAAAAGAGCGTTCTACATCTAATAAATACCCAAGAAAAGCAGGGGTACCATCAAAGAAACCAATAAGATAAGGAGAAAATAGTGACAAAAGATTATCTGTTTAATAGAAAAAGCAAATTACAAGAAAAATTAAAGATATATGAAGATAAATTAAATGATAATATGTATTCAATTGTTGAGTCTAAAAATAAAATAGACCATTTAGAATCAATGGTTGATGAAGCTTCTGAAATTTTTTCCGTACGAGGAAGAGGTGATAGTGGTTTAAATAATCAGGAAATTAACCAGTTAGAAGTACATATATCATCATATTTAACTGAAAATGATAGTTTAAAAGATAAAATTAGCAAATTATCCAATGAAATCAGTTTAATTGATGCCTGTTTAGAAGAAATATCGAATGTTTCACGTGAAACATTTGATATACAAGGAACTAAATTATGTGAAAGGAAAGAAAATAATACTGTTAAAAGTAGTATACATACTAATCTGAATATAGACAATAATAAAATTATTGATAATTTGGCAGAAAGTTTAAATCTTATAGAAATTGATAAATATAAAGCCAAAGATAAAATACGGGAAGTAATAAATATGTTAGAAAAATAAGATGTTTCACGTGAAACATCTTATTTTAATGCCAAAGGAAGCTGTTTATAAGTAGTATAACATTAAAATATTATATAATAGGTATAAATTAATACAAAATAATAGTTTTAAACTTTACTCCGGGGTAAGATTCAAAATAAAAATAATGAATATGTAATATTTAGTGCAAAGTGGATAAGAAACTTCATTCTGGCACTATAATAGATATTTAAATTATCTTCTAAATCATATAAATAACATACATATAAATAAAAAATAAGTATATATTGTAAAAAAAATATAGAAATACTATCAAATCATCTATAAATAACTATTTATTATTAAAAAAACTGCAAATATTGAATGTTTTACGTGAAACATTCAATATTTATGTATAAATACAAAATGAATTATATAAATATTGTTTAATTTAATGTAAATCAATAAAATATAAAAAATGTAAGAGATGTATATACAAATATAATAATATAAATATAAATAGATAAATAAATAAATATAAATACATACAGATATCTAATATATATAAGTGGATTAGATACGAGAAAATATAAAAATAAATGTTTCACGTGAAACATTTTGGAAAAATACAGTTAAATATATATAATAGATGCCAAAAGGAACTAATTAATCTTACAAATATATAGAAAAGCGTATATTATTGTGGTAAAATAGCTAGATGGGGAAATTTGACTTAAAAATAAGAAAGAAAGGCATTAGTTATACTAATGATAGATAGAAAATGGGTAAAATTATTGCAATTGCAAATCAAAAAGGTGGTGTAGGCAAAACAACTACAGCAATTAATCTATCTTCTTGTTTAGCAGAGAATGGAAAAAAAGTATTATTAGTTGATATAGATCCGCAGGGAAACGCAACAAGTGGAGTTGGAATAGTAAAACAGAATCTTGAAAATACAATTTATGAGTTATTTTTGGGAGAATGCACTGTTTCTGAGTGCTTAACACAAAGTGTAGTGGAAAATTTAAACGTTTTACCTTCAAATGTTAATTTATCAGGGGCAGAAATTGATTTGATAGGCGTTGATGGAAGAGAATTTATATTAAAAGAGACTTTAGAGATGGTGAGAGATCTTTATGAATATATAATTATTGACTGTCCTCCATCTTTAAATATTTTAACTGTTAATGCCATGGCGGCAGCTGATTCAGTTATAGTTCCAATTCAGTGCGAATATTATGCATTAGAGGGATTGTCTCAATTAATACATACTATTAATCTGATTCAAGAGAGATTAAACGAGAATCTCGAAATAGATGGTATTGTATTCACAATGTTTGATAAAAGAACTAATTTATCAACAGAAGTTATTGAAAATGTTAAAGAAAACATACAAATTAAGATTTATGATACTGTAATACCAAGAAATGTTAGATTAGCAGAAGCACCAAGCTATGGATTACCAATTCATATGTATGATGGTAAATCGGCTGGAGCTATTGCTTATAACAATCTGGCATTGGAAGTTATAGCAGAAGAATAATTTATCAGTTTTTATATTATTATATTATATTACATTATTATTTCGTATTATAGTATAGAAGTTTTTATAAAAAAAGGTTAATAAATTATCAAAATATGATCATAAATATAGAAATTATACGGTAAAATGTTAATAAAATATATGTACATAGATAAAATTATAGGTAAATGTTCATTTGTTTATCTATTTATTTATAGTTACAAAGATGATGTACATATATAAACGACATGAAAAGGAGTTTATATGGCAGCAAAAAGAAAAGGATTAGGGAAAGGCATAAATAACTTAATTCCTGAAACTGATGTTATAAGGTCTACACCTAAAAAGAAAACAGAGAAGAAGGAAGTTGTCAAAGAGGTTGTAAAGGAAGTAATTAAAGAAGTAAAAGTTCCGGTTCCCGGAGATACAATGATGAAAATATCAGACATAGAACCTAATAGAGAACAGCCAAGAAAGAATTTTGACAAGGAAGCCTTACAGGAATTAGCTGATTCTATTAAACAATTTGGAATTATTCAGCCAATTGTTGTACAGAAGAAAGATGATTATTATGAAATTATAGCAGGAGAACGCAGATGGAGAGCCGCAAAGCTTGCAAAATTAAAGGAAGTTCCTGTTATTATAAAAGAATATTCAGATAGAGAAGTAATGGAAATTGCTTTAATAGAAAATATTCAACGAAAGGATTTAAATCCTATTGAAGAAGCTTTAGCTTATAAGAGTTTAATTGATGAATATAGTTTAAAACAGGAAGAACTTGCAAATAGAGTGTCAAAGTCAAGAACTGCAATTGCAAATTCTATGAGATTGTTAAAATTAACAGATAGTGTTCAAAATATGCTGATTAATGACGAAATTTCAATGGGACATGCGAGAGCTTTGTTGACTTTGGAACAGGAAGATTTGCAAATTGAAGCGGCAAAGACTATTGTTAGCAAGGGATTAAGTGTACGTGATACTGAAAAATTAGTAAAGTCAATTCTTAATCCAAAGCAGGTTAAACTTCCAATTCCATCAGCAGAAGCAGCTATATACGATGCTATAGCTAATAAGTTAAGAGAAAAAATGGGCACAAAAGTTTCAATTAATCACAAGAAAAATGGTAAAGGAAAAATTGAAATTGAATACTATTCACAGGAAGAATTAGAAAGATTACTTGAAATGTTTGATGACATTGAAGAATAATTCGAATTAACAAAATAGAATAGTATCAATTAATTAAAAGAACAAAACAAAAGGAGTAAAAAATGAAAGATTATATTTATTTAGGAATAATAGCAGTAATGTTTGTAGTATTTTTAATTCTACATATTAAGCAAAACAACAGAATTACAAAACTTATGAACAGATATGAAAAGTTCATGAAAGGTAAGAATGCTGAAAATTTATCAGCAGCAATTGAAGAAAACTTCCAGCAGATGGATAAACTTCAGCAGGCATACACATCTAATGAAGAAAAAATGGATAAAACATTGCATAATTTAACATCAACATTCCATAAATTAGGAATTGTAAAGTATGATGCTTTTAAGGAAATGGGTGGAAATTTAAGTTTTGCTCTCTGCATGCTTGATGACACAAATACAGGTTTTATCCTAAATACAATGCATGGTAGAGATAGTAGTTATACTTATATTAAGGAAATTACTAAAGGCGAAGCTTATGCTACATTAGGTGAGGAAGAAAAAGAAGCCTTAGAAAAAGCAATGAATAGTTAAATTAATAACAAAAGTTATAAAAGAATTATAGAACAAAATAAATATAAATTATAAAAAAATTAAATAAGAATAAAAATATCCTGCAGATTAAAAATGGAAAGGTCTGAAAACTACATAAAATTTAACTACAAAGTAAAATTTTATACAAAATGTTTTCTACAAGAAGTTTTGAAAACACTCAACCATTTTTGTTTGCAGGATATTTTTTACCTGTTAAGGTCTTATTTTTACCACTTAGCAAAATTGTATTTACAATTCATCAGACAATTAATAGAATGTATGTATGTTAAAGAAAATTTAAGAGGAAGCTTATGAAAATTACAGTTGATGTGGATGAAAACTACATAGAAAATGAGGTTGTAATAAAATGTTCTGAAATTAATGAAGAAATAATTAATTTGCAGAAGATACTTTCGACCAGGAATGCCATAAATACAAAAATTGAGTTGTATAAAAATAATGTGGAGTTTTATGAGGCGTTAGAAAATATAATATTTTTCGAAACTGACGGTGATGTTGTAAAAGCTCATACAAGAAATAATATTTTTGAAACGAAAAGCAGACTCTATGAACTGGAACAGATTTTGCCATGTTATTTTTGTAGAATATCAAAGTCGGCAATTGTTAATGTAAAAGAAATATATTCTATTACTAAAAACATAACAGCTTCTTCAAAAATTGAATTTAAAAATACTCATAAAAATATCTTTGTATCAAGAGGATATTTTAAGCCATTAAAAAATAAGATAGATGAGATAAGGAGTATAACATGAAAAAAAGAGCAAGTAATATTTTTTGTGGAGTTTTAATTATAGCAGCAACAATTTTGTGGATGTTAAGTAAACTGGGCTATATAGGTGATGTAATAACAGGACATATTATAGTGTCTATATTATGGATAGCGTGGCTGATTAAGGGATGCATAGAAAGAAAAAGTTTTTCTATTTTTATGTCGTTGGCATTTCTTGCAATTGTATGGAACAAAGAGCTTGGTATAGAAGCGATAACACCATGGCCTGTTATGGGAGCAGCAATTTTTTTAACAATCGGAGTTTCATTTATATTTAAAGATAGCAAAAGAAAAAATTGGCAGCATAAGTATTATAATAATTATGATAATAACTATCAAAAAAAGTTTAATGAAAACAATAATAATTTTGAAAATGATAATAACACAACAGATGAAAGGAACACAGAATATGGAACATCACAACCACACGAAAGTCACGTTGATGGTGAACATGTTTATCATATGAATAGGTTTTCAGGTGCAGAAAAATACATTGATTCACAGAATCTAAAAAGCGTTGAGATTATTAACAAAGCAGGTGGCATGGAAGTGTATTTAGATAATGCCAAAGCTGCAGGAGATAAAGTATACATGAGAATTGAATGTATAGCAGGTGGCATGGAAATATATATACCAAAAAATTGGAAGGTTCAGAATAACATCGACTGTTTTGTAGGTGTTGTTGAAGAACCGGCAGACATAGACATGGCAGTAAATGATGTTACTTTGGTTATTAGTGGAATTGTAAGAGCTGCAGGAGTTGAAATAATCAGGGTATAAATAAGAATAGATTAATCTAATAAACATTCCACTAGGGATGCACACTCGTGCAAAAAGAAAATAGTTGTGGACGGGCACGCACTTGGTGTGTAGAATAATACATTAAAGATATTAGATAAAAACATTAAATATAAATATTAAATAAATAATATTAGATAGATACATTAAAAAAGACATGGGGTTCAGATTGTAATCATAGAAAGTTTAGCTGCCTATAATTAATATGAACTCCATGTCTTTTTTGTTTATTAAAGTTATATAAATCTTAATATTCTATAATAGAAATTAAACTATTTAACAAATCTTCTTCTCCGGGATTCTTCTTGCCAAGTCTTGCGGCTGCCACAATTGGAATCCAGTTACGAACATACTTTGAACTTGTGTTAGTTGCATCGCAGAATTTGGTTAAATATAAATCAGCGTATTCTGGCATGTTCATCTTCATCCAAATATAAGTGCGGGCTACGTCGGCACTGGCACTGCCCTGGGCTGCATGATTCCAATCTAAAATGTAATCACCATTATCAGATACCAAAACATTGTGTGGTGTAAAATTACCATGAACAAGTTTATTGTGTTTTGGACATGTGTTAAGCATATCTAAAAGGTCAATTTTCATACCTTCGTCTAAGTCTGATAATTTAATATAATCTGTAAGCTTGTCCTTCTGAATTGGAAGTTTAGGACATTTAAATTTATGAATAGAAGTATGAACTTCAACCATTTTGTCTAAATATTTATCAACATTATCAGAATCATTTTTTATTAAAGAAAATAAAGTGTCCCCTTTAATGGAATCTGATTTAAAACACCAGTGGTTGTCATTAAAAGTTACTTCTTTAATAGAAGGAACTTTGACACCTGCGGCTTCAACTTCAGTTGTAATAAATGATTCTAAAAAAACTAATCTTTTGTCATAGTTTTCATTGAAAACCTTATATGTATCAATTCCATTAGTGTATATTTTATTGTTACGTCTTGTGTTAATTATTTCAAAATTCATAAGTAAACCTCTTAAATATATATTTACATTCCAAATTAGTATATCACAATTAAAAAATCTTGGCTACAATCCTTGAAAAAATAAGGCTATACCTTGCAAAAATAGTATGTTAGGGGTATAATCGAAATACCGTTTTAATAATAAAAAAGCGCGAAAAAACATAGAAAATAGGTGGTAATAAATATGTTAGATATTAAATTTGTCAGAGAAAATCCTGATATTGTTAAACAGAACATTAAGAACAAATTCCAGGATAAGAAACTTCCATTAGTTGATGAAGTTATAGAATTAGATGATCAGAATCGTAAGATCAAAAAAGAAGTTGAATCACTTCGTGCTGAAAAGAATAGTTTATCAAAGAAGATTGGTGGACTTATGAAGGAAGGCAAGAAGGAAGAAGCTGAAGAAATTAAGGCAAAAGTTGCTGCCGGTAATGCTAAGATTGATGAACTTACAGCAGAAGAAAAGAGAACAGCAGAAGAAATTAAGAAGAGAATGATGGTTATTCCAAATATTATTGACCCATCAGTTCCAATTGGAAAAGATGACAGCGAAAATGTTGAACTTGAAAGATTTGGTGAACCTGTTGTTCCTGATTTTGAAGTTCCATATCATACAGAAATTATGGAAAAATTCAATGGCATAGATTTAGAAGCTGCACGAAATGTTGCAGGAAATGGTTTCTACTATCTTATGGGAGATATTGCAAGACTTCATTCAGCAGTTCTTTCATACGCTAGAGATTTTATGATTGATAGAGGTTTCACATACTGTGTACCACCTTTTATGATTAGAAGTAACGTAGTAACAGGTGTTATGAGTTTTGATGAAATGGATCAGATGATGTACAAGATTGAAGGTGAAGACCTTTACTTAATCGGTACAAGCGAACATTCAATGATTGGTAAGTTTATTGGAACACATACAAATGAAGAAAATCTTCCATACACACTTACAAGTTATTCACCATGTTTCCGTAAAGAAAAAGGAGCTCATGGTATTGAAGAAAGAGGAGTTTACAGAATTCATCAGTTTGAAAAACAGGAAATGATTGTTATTTGTAAACCTGAAGACAGTATGATGTGGTATGACAAGCTTTGGAAGAATACAGTAGATTTATTCAGAAGCATGGATATTCCTGTTAGAACATTAGAATGTTGTTCAGGTGATTTAGCAGATCTTAAAGTTAAGTCAGTTGACGTTGAAGCATGGTCACCAAGACAGAAGAAATATTTTGAAGTTGGTAGCTGCTCTAACTTAGGAGATGCTCAGGCAAGAAGACTTGGAATTAGAGTTAAGGGTAAAGATGGAAACTACTTTGCTCATACACTTAACAACACAGTTGTTGCTCCACCACGTATGCTTATTGCATTCTTAGAAAATAACCTTAATGCTGATGGAAGCGTAAGCATACCTGAAGTTTTAAGACCATACATGGGTGGAAAAGAAAAAATCGAAGTAAAATAATTAAGTTATTAACATATTTTCTATACAATTTATATTTATGATAATAAAATATGTAATACCTAATAAAATGTTAATATGATATATTAGTTACGGCGAAGATGTTTCTTTGCCGTAATTGATTATAAATGTCTCAGTACCTCAGTAGGATAGAGGGTTCGCCTCCTAAGCGAAACGTCGCAGGTTCGATTCCTGTCTGGGACGGGTTAAAGCAGCTACTATGTAGCTGCTTTTTAATATAATAGTAAATTTCATATAAATTTACTATTATATTAAAACGTTCCACTAGGGATGCACACTTGTAAAACATACTATTAAATGGTATTATAAAGCCTGAGGCTTTAGCATATTGAAGTAACATACATTTAGAAATATAAGTAATGTATATTTATAAATATGCTAATAATATAAATGGAGAAAAAAGATGGAATATATTGTAATGGATTTGGAATGGAACCAAAATCCTTACGGAAAAAGTCATCAACATTCAGATTTACCATTTGAAATTATAGAAATTGGCGCGGTAAAAGTAAGTGGTGATAGGAAAGAGATAATAGATTCTTATCAACAGGTAATTAAGCCAAGAGTATATAAGAAACTTCATCATAAGATTGAGGAGATTACTCATTTCACTAATGAGGAATTAAGTCATGGTAAGGATTTCAAAAGAACCGTTTTGGATTTTTTGGACTGGTGTGGTGATGATTACATGTTTTGTACATGGGGCTCCATGGACTTAACAGAACTCCAAAGAAATATGAAGCATTATAAGTTAGAGAGAATTTTAGATTTTCCGTTATTTTACGTGGATTTGCAGAAAATGTTTAGTCTACGATATGATGATGGACACATGAAAAGAACTTTGACAAGCGCAGTTGAATATTTGGAAATTCCGGAGGACGGAGAGTTCCACAGAGCATTAAGTGATGCTTATTATACCGCAAAAGTATTACAAAAAATGGATTATGAAAAGTATAAGGGAAGATTATCAATTGATACTTTTTATTCTCCAAGAATCAAAGAGGAAGAAATCTTTGTAAGATTTGATGAGTATACTAAGTTAGTAACAAGAGAATTCTTGGACAAAGACGAAATGTTCAAAGAAGAAGAAATCAGTTCAATGTTATGTAATAAGTGCGATAAACCACTTGAAGTTATTATCGACTGGTTTTCTGATAGCGGTAGAACATACTATTGTTTAGGAAAATGTCCTGAGCATGGTTATGTTAGGGGAAAGATTAGAGTAAAAAAATTAGAAGAAGACAGTTTCTTTGCTATTAAGATTATGAAATCTACTGATGATGAAGGTGCTAATTCAATACATGAAAAACAGGAATCAATTAGGGAAAAGAGACGAGAGAGAAGACAGAGGTCTCTGGATAAAGAAATAGTCGTTGAAGAAATATGGGATGAAAACGAAGAAGACGACGATTAAAAAAAGAGCAGTAAATCAATTATGATTAACTGCTCTTTTTTTATGTAATAAGAAATTCCTTCAGAATTTCTTATTACATAAAAAACGTTCCACTATGGATGCGCACTCGCGCGAATGGAAAAATGTTGCTAAAGCAACACACGCTCGGCACGTAGAATGTCGCAAGCAACATTATTATATAATATAAATTCCTTAGAATGGATTTTCTGATTCTCTTGTTTCTTTGTAATTAGTAATAAGTGCATCTAATTCATCAAGAAGACATTCAACTGTTCCGTAGAATGCATCGTTGTTTGCAGGATTGTCAAAATCTTCTTTAATAGATGTAAGAGTATCAATTATATCTGTAAGTCTCTTTTTACCACTTCCGTTAAGATATAACATATATCTGCTACGTGCATTTTCCTGTGGTGTCATTTTCTTTAAAACAACTTCCATGTTTGGCTTTTCACCAATAAATCTATATGTAATAGATGGTGAAGCGTGATTAAATAAATGCTGAAGATGATAAATGTCTCCTGTTTTCTTATAATAGTTCCAAGCGAATGTCTTACGCATTGTCTGGGCACCAATTGAGCTAAGTCCAATTTTGTGACCGGCTGCACGAAGCACTCTGTATGCCTGTTCACGACAAACAGGACGATTCTGTGTCTTGTGACCTAAAATAAGATAAGCGTCAGGATCCTTTCCTTCTGTATAGTCTGTAATGATTTTTTGTAATTCTTCAGGAACTGTAAATGTGTTTTCAATATTCTTTGCTCCAATTTTTACAGTGATTTCAGATTTACCTCTAACATCTTTGTTCTTAAATGTAAGAATATCCTGAAGTTGAAGACCTGTACCGATACCAAGTTCAAACATAATATAATATTTGTAATCAATATCTTTTAGAACCTTCTTAAAATTTTCTAGTGTTTCATAGTCCTTAATAGGTGCAACCCAATTCATATAAATACCTCCTAAAATATTAATGCCTATAACGTCTTTTCATATCTCGAATTTTATTTAATTTTCTTTGATGTGCTTTAATAGCAATGATAGCCGCAGCAACTATTGCAATAAATAAAACAATTAAAATAATTGGAAGAAAATTAAATGATGTTTTCTTTGAATTATTTGTAGTTGTTTTACTATTATTGGCTTTTTCAGGAGCCTTAGTAGTTGTACTAACAGCATTTGTTACTATGTTATTAGTTGAAGTAGTTTCCTCAGCTTTAGTCTCATCATTGTCTTTAGACTGTGTATAGTTAATATTTGCAGTTCCAAGAACCATATCCCCATATTTATAGGTAATTGTTGCAAATGAACCATCAGTTAAATTGAAAGATACATCAGTGTCTAAATCGCTAAATGAAATTCCTTTTGGAATTAGAATTGATGCATTCTTGTCTACTGTAATATTTGAAATTGTATCAGAAAAAGGTGATATAAAATCATTAGAAGTGTCGAAGTTAAATCGACTATCATTTTCGGATACATTTTCGTAGTTAAAATTATCAAAACCGTAATCAAGTAATTTCTTTGTATCGTCGAAAACCTGATCACCGTTAGATTTCATCACAACGGATATAAGTGAAACATTTCCACGTTTTGCATAAGTCACAAGTGTTTTTCCAGCCTGGTCTGTGTAACCGGTCTTGCCACCAATTACATCTGCGTCATAATATGGACTGGTTGTAAAAATCATCTTATGTCTCTGATATGATTGGAAAGGTTCAGTTCTCTTATTATTTGCAGGAATTGTATATTCAGTTGTATGAATTACATCCAAAAAAACAGGGTACTGTATGGCAGCTTTCATAATCATTGCCATATCATAAGCTGTTACATAATGGTTATCATCATGTAAACCATTTGGGTTAGCAAAATGAGTATCTGTAGCACCAGCCTGTTTAGCACGTTCATTCATTAGCTTGGCAAAAGCCTCTGAACTTCCTGCAATATGTTCTGCTAAGGCTGTAGCTGTTTCGTTAGCTGAGGAAAGCATTAATGCGTATAAACAATCCTTAACACTCATTTTCTCACCAACCTGACACTGAATGTTAGAATCCTCAGCAGTAAGACTGTCTAAATTCTTCTTTGAGTAAACTACAGTGTCATTCATTTTGCAATTCTCTATTGCAAGTAAAGCAGTCATAATCTTTGTAATACTTGCAGGATACATTTTCTTATGTGGATCCTTTTCGTAAATAATTGTACCTGTTGTTGGTTCAATTAGAATTGCTGATTCTCCAATAATAGATGGAGCTTTTGGTAAACTTTTCTTAGTAGCGGCAGACACATCTGTTTGCCAGCCACCAAACGCCTGCCCCACAAAAGTAACAAGCATAAAAACTGATAATATATATGATAAAAATTTCTTCATTTAAATCCTCTTTAATTCTTTTTATATGTCTCATATTATTTTACTAGGAACATGTAAAAAAATCAACAGTAATCCCCCTGGTAAAATAGTGAAAAAAGTATGAAAAATGTGTGATTAACTTAATTAAGAAAAGATTAAAAAAACAAAAAAGATTAGAATGTTAAAACACCCTAATCTTTTCTTAACTTTTTGTTATGTTATTTGCACTTCAAAATAATCTTATAAACTTATTATTAATGAACTCTTGATTTTATAACTTTTAGTCGTGTGAATTCTTCACGTTCTTTTTCTTCAAGTGCATTCTCAATAGTTTTAACAAGTACCTCATAGTTAGGAATTGTTATGTTTTGAAGAGCATTAGCACGTTTCTGTGTTTTCTTAATGTTGTATGCCAAACGGTAGGCGGCATTTTCAATCATGGACAACCTAATTGTAAGGTCTTTTACTTTCTCAAAATGAGATTTTGCTTCGTCCAAAGATTCTGTTGTTCCGTAAAAGGAATAAACAGGATTTTGAACTTCTTCTTTATGTTTCACAAGAGGAAGTTCAGTTCCCATAACACTTCGTGTTTTTATGTGAATATCCTGTTCAGGTGGAACGTTGAAGGCAAAAGTCTCTACGTTTTTGATGCCAAGCTCAATGTTGGCTTTTTCCAAAGCTGCATAAGCATCTGTAAAAGTTTTATCAATTTCATGCTGAATTAATTCAGCTTTTTCTGTTAGGTCCATAATCTCACGTATAAGAATATTTCTTTTTTTGTCCATTAGTTCGTAGCCTTGTCGTGCCAGAGCCAGTGAACTTTTGGCGGCCATTAAATTACCCTTAGTAGGTACTGTATTCAAATTCAATTGTGCCACCTCCTAACTAATCTGTAAATGCGTTGTAGTATTTATCTAAAATCTTTGTATCAATTCTATCAAGTTCTTCTTTAGGAAGAATATGAAGTAATTTCCAACCTAAATTTAATGTTTCGATAATGTTTCTATTAACACCCATACCTTGGCCAACAAATTCAGCTTCAAAAGCTTTACCAAATTCAAGATACTTTTTATCAGTTGGTGATAATTCATCTTCACCGATAACTGAAGCTAAGGCTCTTGCATCTCCAACTTTTGCGTAAGCAGAGAAAAGCTGGTTAGCAACATCCTGATGGTCTTCTCTTGTAAATCCTTCACCGATGCCGTCCTTCATAAGACGTGAAAGTGATGGAAGAACATTAATAGGCGGATAAATGCCCTGACCATATAATGAACGATCCAACGTAATCTGACCTTCAGTAATGTAACCTGTTAAGTCAGGTATTGGATGGGTAATGTCATCATTTGGCATTGTTAAAATAGGAATCTGTGTAACAGAACCTTTGGCACCTTTTATAATACCTGCACGTTCATAAATAGTTGCAAGTTCACTGTATAAATAACCTGGATAACCTTTTCTTGAAGGAATTTCACCTTTTGAAGAGGAAACCTCACGCATAGCTTCCGCAAAAGTAGTCATATCGGTTAGTATAACAAGAATGTGCATATCTTTTTCATAAGCTAAATATTCTGCAACAGTTAAAGCAACTTTCGGTGTAATAAGACGTTCTACTACAGGATCATTTGCCATGTTAAGGAACATTACAGTATGTTCTAAGGCACCTGATTCTTCAAAAGAACGTTTGAAGAAGTCGGCAACGTCGTTTTTTACACCCATGGCTGCAAACACAACAGCAAACTTTTCGTTGGTGTCATCACCTAAAGATGACTGATTAACTAACTGGGCTGCCAGCTGGTCATGTGGCAAACCGTTTCCTGAAAAAATAGGAAGCTTCTGCCCACGAATTAAAGTTGTTAAACCGTCAATGGCTGAGATTCCTGTTCTAATGTAGTTTCTAGGATATTCTCTACTAACAGGGTTAAGAGGCATACCGTTTACGTCTCTTTTTTCTCCGTTAATAGGTGGTAGCCCGTCTAAAGGCTTACCTACACCGTTAAAAGTACGGCCTAAAATATCCGGTGACAGGGCAACTTCCATAGGGTGTCCTGTTAGTTTTGTATGTGTATTGGTAAGAGACATGCCCTCGGAACCTTCGAAAACCTGAATAACAGCTTTGTCTTCATTGATTTCGATAATACGTCCAAGTCTTTTCTCTTCTCCATCGTTCATTTTAAATTCAACAATTTCGTCATAAGCGGCATCTTTTATACCTTCAAGAGCAACTAATGGCCCGTTTATTTCGCTTAATCCTAAATATTCTATAGCCATGTTGCACCTCCTTATGCCTGTTCCTCAATAATTTTTGCGTAGAAATCATCAATTGCCACTTTGTAATCGTCAAACATTGAAAGTTTGTTATTAGGAATATCATATTTAATGGCAATAACTTTTTCAAAAATGTTATTTTGTTTAAGTATGGACATTGGTATTCCCATTGCTATAAGTTTTGATGATTTTTCGTATAAATAAAGAATTGTTTTCATCATTAATAGCTGTTTCTTTAGTGGAACGCATGTATCCTGATCATGGAACGCGTTCTGCTGTAAAAATCCTAAACGTATTACTCTGGCAATTTCCAAAGTAAGTTTCTGGTCATCAGGTAAAACGTCGCTACCAATTAATTTTACAATTTCCATTAATGAACTTTCCTGATTTAAAAGAGAAAGCACCTGTGCTCTGCAGGATGAAAAATCAGGTCCAACGTTTGTGTTGTACCAATTAGTTAATTCATCAGCATATTCGCTGTAACTTGTAAGCCAGTGAATGGCAGGGAAATGTCTTGCGTAAGCTAGTGATTTATCAAGTCCCCAGAAGCAGCGTACAAATCGCTTTGTGTTCTGTGTAACAGGTTCTGAAAAGTCACCACCCTGTGGAGATACAGCTCCAATAATTGAAATTGAACCTTCAGTTCCGTTAAGGTTTTCCATATAGCCGGCTCTTTCATAGAAAGCAGATAATCTGCTGGCAAGATATGCAGGGAAACCTTCTTCAGCAGGCATTTCTTCAAGTCGGCCTGATAATTCTCTAAGAGCTTCAGCCCATCTTGATGTAGAGTCTGCCATAATTGCAACATGATAGCCCATGTCACGATAATATTCTGCTAAAGTAATACCTGTGTAAATTGAAGCCTCTCTGGCTGCTACAGGCATGTTACTCGTATTTGCAATAAGTGTTGTTCTGTCCATAAGTGGATTACCTGACTTTGGATCAACAAGTTCTGAAAATTCATCAAGAACCTGAGTCATTTCGTTCCCACGTTCACCACAACCAATGTAAATAATAATATCTGCATCAGCCCACTTGGCAATCTGATGCTGGTTCATTGTTTTTCCTGTACCAAAACCACCGGGTATTGCTGCAGTACCGCCTTTTGCCAAAGGGAAAAGAGTATCCATGATTCTTTGTCCCGTAACCAATGGAGCAGTAGTACCAAATCGTTTGTTAATTGGTCTAGGCTGTCTGATTGGCCATTTCTGTGTAAGAGTCAGGTCTAAAGTAGAACCATCATCTTTCTTAATGGTTACAATAGTGTCGTTAATTGTATACTGACCATCATCCACAACACTTACAACAGTTCCCTTAATGTAAGGTGGAACCATTGACTTGTGAACAATAGCTCTTGTTTCCTGAGTTGTGGCGATAATTGTACCACCTGAGACATAGTCACCTACATTTACTGTAATGTGTACATCCCATTTTTTTGTTATATCAAGTGAGTTTACATTTACTCCTCTGGAAATAAATGCACCTGACTGTTTCTCTATTTCGCTAAGTGGTCTTTCAATACCGTCAAAAATATTATTTAAAATACCAGGAGCTAAAGTAACGAAAATAGCACTGTCTGTACCATATATTAGTTCCCCGGGTTTTAGACCACTGGTTTCTTCATAAACTTGGATGGTAGTCATTTCAGATGAAAGACCAATAACTTCACCAACCAATCTTTCAGAACTAACGTAAACCATTTCGCCCATTTTAAAGTCTGTTTTACCTTTAATATAAACAACAGGCCCGTTAATTCCATAAATCTTTCCTGTTTTCTCCAATTGACTGCCTCCTAAAATGTAAATGCAAATTGTTCCTGTTCTTCAATAAGACGTGTTTTAAAAGAATTGTCTATAAGAATATTTTTCTCAGGAACGATAGTTCTTGTCCCACCTAGAAATTCTTTTTTATAAACTTCAATATTTACATTAAAAGATTCTTTTAAAACGTTAAGTAAATGAGAATCTTCAGGATCAATGTAAATAGTAATGTTTAAGTCACCATATTCCTTAATGATTTTATCTATTTGGTTTTCAAGCTGTTTAACATATTCAGGTGTTTTTCTATATGCTATGAGTTTTCCCCTAACAGATTCGAAAACTTTGGATTTTAATTCCGACTGCTTATTTGTAATTTGTTTCTTAATAAGCATTTGGGCTGAAGCTAACTCCTTTTTTGAATTAGCTTTAACCTGATTCATTCTGGCACGTTTAGATTCTTCTGATAAAAGAGTGGCATTTTCTTTGTGAATTGCCAGTTCATCATCTAAAGATGCCTTGTAGCTACTAAGTGATTCAGCGCTTTTGTTGTTGGCACTTTCTAAGGAAATACTTCTAAAGTGCTCCATCTTTTCTTCTATAGTCATAGCCCTGTATCCTTTCTAAATTTTGATTCCAATAGCCTCGTTAATATAGTTAGTAATGAAATTCTTTTGGCGACCAAGACCATGTCGGTCGGGAATTTCTACTAACAAAGGCTGTTTCTTGTTAAGTTTTATGTCGTCTATTACTTCAGGAATTTCAAAACTTAATTTTTCTGTTATAAGTAAAATTCCAAGATTTTTATCTTCCAGAACTTTTTCAACTGCGGCTTTTGCCTCTTTACGACCATGGACAACTACGCCTTCAACACCGGCTAAACGCATGCCTGTTAAAGTGTCTACATTGTCGCTGATTAAATACATTTTCATAAAAGCCTCCTAAACACTGTGTACAAATGAATTTATGCAACGTGTGTAAGAATAAGGAATGCAACAATAAATCCCCAAAGAGCAATACCTTCTGCTAAGGCAACGAAGATAAGTGCTTTACCGAAAATGCTTGAATCTTCGCTTAATGCTCCAAGAGCTGCACTAGCTGAGCTTGCAACTGCGTAACCTGAACCTATACATGAAAGACCAATTGCAAGACCTGCGGCAATAAGACCTAAACCGTTAGAAGAAGCTGCATCACTTGTTACAGCGGCGCTTGCTGTGTTACTGAAAATAACGATAGTTCCTAAAAGGAAAGTTCCAAAGAATGTTAAGCAGTTTGTTAAAACTGTTCTTTTGAAACGACCTTTACTCTGTTCTCCAACAAAGTAAACTACTAATGGTAAAACAATTGTAAGTAATAAAGCTACTGAAAATAAAACATTAATTAACATATTAAAATTCCTCCTGATGTTTAAAATTATTTTTTGTTTCTTTTTCTATATGGAACGAATTCCCTGCCATTTCCTTCATAGAAACGACCAAAGATTTCGTAATATTCCAAACGAAGAACCTGTATACCAACTACAAGACCTTCCATTGCTAAAACAATGATGTTTCCGATAATTACAACGAAAATATTAGCACTGCCACCATTTTCCGCACCTGCCAAAGTCATTACAACCTGCATCATGGCTGCGTGGCTGATTGCAAAAACGCCAATACGCAGGAAGGATAAGGCATTTGATAAATAAGTGATTAAGTAATCAAACAATTCAAAAAATGCTGTGGCTGCAAAAATTCCCGGTGAATCATCAATAGGTTTCTTCTTTGCCAGTATGTTTTTCAAAGGTTCCTCTAAGAATATTAAAATTAGTGGTATAACAAACATAACTACCAGCAAAGCAGTTCCAGGTAATGGATGACCTGTCATGTATAAGAGAATAACAAGAATCACACTACCGTAGAAAATAAATCCTGTTACAGCATTAGGTCCAAACAACGCTTTCCCTAAATTCTTTTGTTTTATGGCTGTAGCAATGTTTAAAATCATGGTTGTTAAAATAATAAATGAACCAAATAAAAATGCTGCAACTAAAACAATGTTAATCTCACCTAAAAATGAAAGTGTCATCATGGAATCCAAAGGTTTTATAACTGATTCAAATTCAAAACCGAAGAAACTTCCAAACAGGGCACCAAATATACATGAGAACACTCCGGCGGCACAAACAATGCCGGCAAGATCCATTTTCTTAACTTTGTATAAAATGCCACCGCCGATTACTAAACATAAGCCCTGACCTAAATCACCAAACATTACACCAAATATAAGTGCATAGGTAATTGTCAAAAACAGGGTAGGATCAAATTCATTGTAACCTGGTAAGCCATACATACGAACAAAAAGTTCAAATGGTTTGGCAAATTTAAAGTTTTTAAGCTTAGTTGGAGGAGTTGTTTTGTGATCCTCAACATCATCGCTTACAATACAAACAACATTTACGTCATTGTCTGTTTCCTTTAAAAGCTTTTTAGCTTCCTTACTTGTCATCCAACCACAAAGAACCTGAAATGTAACGCCGGAATCTTTTGTTACAGCAGCTAATTTTCTAACATCAAAATTGCTGTAAGCTGACTCAATTCGTCTAATGGCTGAAACCAGTTTATCCTTATTCTTCTCGATAATCTGATTTATTTCCTGTTCTTTTTGTTTTTTCTTTTCTTCTATTTCAGTTTTTTTATTAGCTATTTCCAAACATTCGTCATTAGGAAAGCCTTTATATTTCTTTGGTATAGCTATTTCGTCAAATCTAATGTTATGGAAATCTTTCTCAACTTCATCAAAATAATCTAATGGAGCGAAGAATACACCATAAACAAAATCCGTATCATTAAGAGTTGATATGAAAATAGCATTAATGTCGGGATCTAAGTAAGATTCAAACTTGTCGAAACTGCTTTTTGGAATTCTACCAAAACGATATTTGAAAAATTCCATGTCATAAATTCTTTTAAGAGTATAATTAAGTGTCTTAAAAGGTGCTAAAATGCCATAGTCTGTGTTAAGACTTTCTATTTCTTTGTCTAAGTCATCAATTTCACTTCTAACGTCAGCCAGACTGTCATCAATTTTGTAAAGGAACTTCTCAGCATCCTTTACACCAACATTAGAAACTTTAGCTTTTTCAGGTTCCTTAACAAGTTGCATTAACTCGTGACTTTTGTTAAGTGCAGCTTTAAAAGGATTTTCTTCAGAAAAAGTAGTAAATTGTTCGTTAGAACTAAATTCCGTTAGGGCATTTTCAAGATGAATGTCATGCTTGCTTAAATAATTTTCTACCAAATTATCAATCTCAGTTTTGGGACCGGCAAGAGTGACAAAACTCATTTTTTCAATCATTATAACACCCCTTTCTTCCTATTAATATAGTGTGCAATGTTTTCACTGTCATAACCATATCGTATACATTCCATTGCAGTAATAATTTTGGCAACTTCTAAACTTTTCAAATGTAGGTAAGCATTAATGGCTGCCAAAGAGTATGGGGCAGTTTTAAAATCTTTCATATATATGGTATTTAAAACGCTGCCAAATTGTGTTTCCATATCATCATAATCATTAAAACCGTAGGTTCTGCCATAATAGCATTTGTTAAGAAGTTCAAAAAATTCTCCATCACTTTCACATTCAACAAAAGCCTTAATGTTAGAACGGTCAAGATTATAATATATTGGAATTAAAAACGAGTAGATTTGAGAATGAGAAACTGAGTAATAGTGTTTCATTCTGTAAATCCACAATATGTTAAGCAAATCAACCTGAGAACCAAAGGAGTTAATAAAATATTTCTTCTCGCCCTTTGGTACAAATGAGTCTGCATGATTCCAAATGTAACTAAAGAAAAATAAATCTAAAGACATTTCGTAATCAAATAAAACAGGGTTCTCCAAATTGGATACCGCCTTAATTACTTTCTCATAAACAGAACCATTTAGATTGCTTATAAATTCTTCCATGGTGTTAGAATTAACCAAATTATCAATATTTAATTTTGAATTTCGCTTAAAGTGTTTGTCCACCAACATCGGTATAGTGCTGCTACGACTGTCCATAATATTACGCATACAGGCTTTCAATGTGGCAATTTCATATTTCATAAAATAAAATTCCAAATATTTTCGTTGTGACGTTCCTGCAAAATGAAAAATCTTGGAAAAATCATGATAAGTTGAAAAAGTCAGTCGACTTTCTATTTCACCACGATGAGCCTGAGTAGAATCAATTCCGGATAAAACTTCCGAGTATGCCGGAAAAGTCTGAAGATAAGTAAGTAGTTCAGACACAGTTTTTAGTCCTGTAATTTCTTCGTATTGTTGGGAAGAAAGCAGTCGTTTCTTCATAGCTCTTATTTTGGTAGTCATACCACTGTAAGCAGTGAGTTTTCCTGATTTCATTGACTACTCCTTAATAATATTGTTAAAAATCTCCTGTGCAAGAGATTCAGTTTTTTCATTATATGCAGATTCTAACTTGGCAAGTTCAGCGTTGCAGTCTTCCTGATATTTAGCGATTTCCTTTTCGCTTTCCTTTGCAAGAGTCTTCTCGTATTCATTAACCTGCGCATTAACCTGATCTTCTAAGTTCTGGTCAAAAGCCTGCTTTTCCTTGCTAATGTAGTCAGCATATTTGGCTTTTTCATCCTGAGTTTTCTGCATTATCTTAGCAGAAGCAGAGTCAATGTTTGCAAGTTGGTCGATAATACTGTTAAGTTCCTGACTCATAGTAGGTCCTCCTTATTTTGATTGGCATTACAAATTCATAAAACATTTGATAAATATAAGAAGTTTTATAAATTAATATGCCGTAAATATAAAAGAACCGGTTTTTGTACCGGTATTTAAAAATCATACATGAGTAATAAATCTCACAATTTAACTTTAGCACTTTTACAAGAAATTACAATAAAAAACTTGAAAAATTGTGCAATTAATCATAAAATCCTTAGAGACAATAATATATGAATATAATACTTTAAAAATTGTTAAAATATACACAAAAGGAGAAATTCATGAGATTAAGAAATGTACCCGGTTCAAGAGAAGCCATTGCCGATAACGATATGGCAATTAATGAACCAACAGAACTTAAAGGAAAGTGGAAGGAAGAGTTTGGAAATGACAACCCTATTAGAATTGAAATAGGAATGGGTAAGGGAAAGTTCATTACAACTCTTGCAATGGAAAATCCAGACATTAACTATATTGGAATTGAGAAATATTCAAGTGTACTTATTAGAGCAATCGAAAGATGTGAAGAGATTGAAGTACCTAACCTTAGATTTATAAGAATGGAAGCAGAATATATCTGTGATGTTTTCGAAAAAGGTGAAGTGGATAGAATTTACTTAAACTTCTCAGATCCATGGCCAAAGGACAGACATGCTAAAAGAAGATTAACTTCAAAACAGTTTTTTGAACGTTATGATGTAATTCTAAAAAAAGATGGTATTGTTGAATTTAAAACAGATAATGATTTATTATTCCAGTTTTCATTAGAGCAGGTTCCGGAAGCCGGCTGGGAATTAATAGAACAAACATGGGATTTACATAATGATGAAAGATTAATGCAGGGAAATGTTATGACTGAATACGAAAGTAAATTTTCACAAATGGGAAATCCAATACACAAGCTAATTGCCAAAAGATAATTTATTAGGAAGTAAAAAAGAGGAAAGGTTAAGCAAAAAACTTAATCTTTCCTCTTTTATATAGTAAAAATTTATTTTTTTTCTGTCTGATTTTTAAATCTATCTTTTAATTTATTACATAATTTTTTATCAGGTTTATTTTTTCGTACCTTTTCATTAGTTAAAATTGGTAGGTCTATATTCTTTTCTTTAAGTCGTTTGTCTACGGCATCCTCAGTTAAACCGGTAATAACCGCAACACATGGAACACCAAGCAGCATACCGATAACACCGGCAAACCATCCACCAATAGTGATGGCAAAAATAATCCATAAAGGTCTAAGACCTGTTGAGTCACCAAGAATCTTTGGACCAATAACATTACCATCAAGCTGCTGAATAATAATAATTAAAACAGCGAATACCAATGCACTCTTTGGCGAGTAAATGCAAAGAAGTAAAACACTTGGTACACCACCAATGAACGGTCCAAAATATGGAATCATATTTGTTATACAAACAACAATGCTTACAAGCAAAGCACAATCGGAAAATCCTTTAACACCAAAGAACGAAATTACAATCATTGAAACAAAACATAAAAGACCAATAATAAGTGAGTCTATCATTTTGCCATCAAAGAAATCACTGAAAATTTTAATTGAACGTTTTGTCACATACCAGATTCTTTCAGCACGTTCTTTTTTGAAAAATGCAAAAACAACACGTTTAATTCCACGAGCCTGCATTCTTTCATCAATAATAAGGTAGCATGAAACAATAATGGCTACAATAAAATTAATAGCAAACTTCACAACATAAACACCGGTTGTAACAATAGTAGTTGTAAGTGTTGAAATGAATTTGCTTAATGTACTTTGTAAAGTAGTATCAGCGTTAGTAACGGTATTCTGAATATATTTAAAATCAATATCAGGATATCTTTTTGAAAGATTATTAATAAAATCCATAATGCTGTTTGCCCAATCAGGCATTTTGTCAAGCAACTGCGTCAAACTGTCAATAATCTCAGGAATAAGATAAACCAAGCCAACTACCAAAACAGAAATAACAAGCAAATAGGAAAAAAGAATTGCAAGTAATCTGTTTAATGCATTATTTGTAATGTGAAGCCATTTCTTAAAAACAGTCTTTCTCATCCAAGAAACAAGAGGACTAATAAGAAAGGCAATTAAAATACCCATAAAAAAAGGTGACAAAGTAGATAACAGAGTATTAAGGGTGGCTGAAGTTGATTCCCAAAAGAAAACAGCTCTAATAATAATAGCCATAATCAAAACAGTTACAGTGCTGTAAATGCAAATAGTAAAATATCTACTGTTACCTTCGAATTTGTTTTTGTTATCGCTCATATAAGTCTCCTAAAAAATTCAATTTTATTTCCCACTTTTGTGCAAGCACAAGTAGGCTAATAACTTTTTGACACTGTTAAGTATAAATATAAAATGAAATAAGTACAAGGGTAAAAGTTGTACTTATGGTAAAATAAATTCATATATAATAGGTAGAAACTACATCAAGTAAGGCAAAATAATAAAAAATTACAAAAAAGTTAAAAAAAATTGAAAAAACTCTTGAAAAAGTGTGAAGGCTAGTATATAATAACACTTGTCGCTGATGAAGTGACAAAAACAAAACAAGCGCCTCTAGCTCATTTGGTAGAGCACCTGACTCTTAATCAGGGTGTGCAGGGTTCGAGCCCCTGGAGGCGCACTTGCGGGTACCGTTTCGGACATTAAATTGCCTGGGGTGGTACTTTTCTTTGTGCGTAAGCAATGAGTCACATAAAAAAAGAGAGAATGTTCAGAGAGAAATGTTTACATTTCGAAAAGAACATTCTCTCTTTTTTTAATGCGGCGAATGCCGCATCAGCGAGATGAAGCGAAGCGTAATTGAGCTGTATGTGACTCATTCAAGTGGTGGGTAATCGGCGAATGCCGCATCAGCGAGATGAAGCGGAGTGTAATCGAGCTGTATGTGACTCATTGAAGTGGTGGGTAATCGGCGAATGCCGCATCAGCGAAATGAAGCGAAGTGCAATCGAGCTGTGCACTGCCTTATTTAAAGGCACATTCCGCAAAATCACTTATAAAACCAGAAACTTCTCTGAAACATAAAAGTAACTTGTTTTCCCCTGAAAAATACAATCTTAAAATAACTACCAATCTACATATTTCAGTTTTAAAATCATTATTAAAAAATTAATGTGACAACAACATCAACATTAAAAAACATCGATAAAAATTAGATTAAATTAGGAGGAAAAAGGTTTGAAAAAATCGATGTTATGTAAATCTTTCCCACAAATCTTCCCACAAGTTGTGGGAAGAATGTTATTTTCGATTATATTTTCTTATATCTATTCATAAATTATTTTGTTAAGCGTATATTGATACCATTTAGGAAATTAAGACATACACTTAGGAAAAATCCATTTACATTAGAAAAAATAAAAGTAATATGTACTTGTCCGGACAATACTTTAGTATATACGGGAAGGAAAAGTATTGTACTCATACATTTACAAATGGTTTCTTAGATTTTTCTAGAAACACATATTATTAATATATAAAATGTTATTATATATTCCTTTTGCAATGAAGGTTATTTTGTTATAATGGATGTAACTTAGTAACAGCAAGAGGAATA
>NZ_DBLZZO010000025.1:0-44742 GCF_057858645.1 Eubacterium sp. | reverse complement strand
CTCTTGCCATAATTAAGGCCTCCTATAATAATAAATTTTATCATAGAAGGCCTATTAATTATATTTAAATATTTAATTTACAGAAAAACTTTCACACTCTCAAGAAAAGGAACTTAAGAAAATCTCCTAAGTCCCTTTATTTATAGGCTATTCGCCATTATATCGTATTATTCGATAATTGTAGCAACCTTACCTGAACCTACTATTCTACCACCTTCACGGCTCCATGGTTCGGTTAATTTTATTGCTTTTCGTTATAAACACTAAGGAATTTTTGCTTAAAATAATCATATTCTCTCTAGTATTTATATTTCTAGAAATTTTTGTAGCCAATTTTGTAGCCATTTAAACCATTAATCGACATTTACTATTTTAGGAGGAACTTCTAAATCCTTATATGAAAACACTGCTTGATCATCTATAAAATAATACTTTTCCGCATTAACATAACACTTCCCATTTTTAATGTAATATTTCATAACAACTTTCTTATCGTTATAATCTGACACTACTATATAGCATTGATTATCCTTTTCAGCAAATTCATATTTAGTAATATCTTTAGCTTCTGTTCCTAACTTATACATTGTTCCATATGCCATTAGCATTGCACTAATAAATCCAGATATTGAAAATATAACTATAATTATCACCTTTACAATTTTATATTTCATATCTTTTATTTCCTTCATTAAAACTATACATAATAATGATATAATAAATATGATCATAATACATAGAATTATTGGCATTGCATGTGCATTTATAAAACTGTTAATCACATTATTATTAGTTCGTCTCATTATCAATTCCAAATTATATGCATTAACAACTCCTACTACATATCCTAAATAAATCGTCAAACAAATATTGTAAACTAATGTAGCCTTTGTTTCAATTCCCTTTTTTATTCCATACTTTCTCATTATTGCCGGTGCAATTGCGAAAAACATTAATACAACTAGCAATACTATAAACACTATATTCTTTCCAATACTATCATTGAAATATTTACCAGGTACATTATAAAACTGTTCACAATCGCTTTGGTAAGATAAATTATGAACATAATTTATAATTGAATATGCTGCTACCACAATTGCTATTATTGAACCTATAATTGCAATTGTTTTTTCATGTTGAATTATTCTTTTGATAAAACTTGATATTTTACTTTCCCCTTCTTGAATTGTCGTATTATTCATATGTATTTCCTTTCATTGTCATTTGTCTTTTTTTACAATATTGCTTAAAAAAGAACTCACCGTAAGGTGAGCCCTGATACTAATTCACTTCTAATGTTTAGCTTTTTTATGCTGATTCAATACTTTTGCAGCATTGCTCTTTGCACTTTTTGAAGAATTCGGATTTTGCAAAGTCCTTCCAGCTTTTCCACCATGATGTACTGGCATAAGTTTCACCTCCAATCATTTAATTATAATTAGAGGCAAAAATGAACCGTTCACACATTTTCGCCCATACTTACCAATATTTACTCTATTGGTATTTTAAACGCCTTTTTTCCATACTGCTTGGCATAAATTCTTACACCTTTTACAGTAATATAAGGCCTAAAAATGTATCTTTGTTCTTTCTTTTTTTCAGCCATACGAATCAGCTCCTTTCTATTAAATTTCGTAAAATATACGATTTGGGTTGAAAACAGCGACTCGTATGTGTTATACTCGTTATGCGTGTAAACGAGCCGAACGGTTTACGTTCGCTGTTTATCTAAAACAATCAAGACGGCAATCTTGATTGTTTTTTTATTTGAAAATAGCATTTCTGCTACGTCCATGCGCAATTATATCATTATTCGAACATATGTACAACTTTTTTTACAATATATAGTGTTATATCTTTTTGTATGATGCCATATGATGTATCTAATTAGTTTTTTCAGTAACTTCACTATGTATTGCATCTACAATTTTTATGATATCTGCAATAAATGCTTCAATCTCCCCTCTAGTTATATTATTTTTCTCTGCTGTCGCATGTGCTCTGTCTGACTGATGTGCTATTACATTTCTCCTATGATATAAACCATTAACAACTCTTTTCAATTTATCAACAGTTTTCTCATCTGAATTCAAATCATAAAATGCACAATCTGCAACTTTTTGGATTTCCACGCCTATCAACTTCATTTGGTCTTTTACACTTTCAAATGAAACCATTGTTATTTTTGCATACATATCATTCACAAAAATTGCAAACCATTCATCTTCTACATTTCCATGTAGTACCTGTTCAATCAGTTCCATGTTAATTTTAATATTTTGGTACTTTGGAGTTTTATCCCACTGTCCTTCAAAAATGTTTGCCAAACCATATTTCGTAATTTCATGTAAATAAAAATCAAATGCACTTTCTAAAAATACGATTTGATACCTCCAAATATTTTCTGCATCTTCTTTTCGATTTTCAATTATCAATGATTCTGCCACATCAAATTGAGCCTTTATTCCCAAAATATTGCTATCAAAATGTTGTTTTATTTGATCCAACTGAAATTTTACAATGGCCGGTTGTTGAGAATCTCTAATATTTTCCTCACTAGGATTTAATTCTAAGTTTCTTTCCATTCTTATCACCTCATTTATCCTAGCTGTTACTATTGAAGATATCATATATATTATGACTTAACATAGGTATCGCTCCGTATTTGCCTAACATATATCCCTTCTCCAAATTTTCAGTTTTTCTAACATTCTTTACTTCTACCAAAGAATACAAATCTGTTGCTCTTTCTTCATCTAATTGTGTAAACCAAACTTGGTCACGCCTAAACAAATTAGTATTCAATAAACTAGTGTCATGTGTTGAAAAAATTAACTGTGCAAATTGATCTTTTCTTGCATACTTAAACAATTTAATTATTTCATATACAACAGCTTCATGTAAACCATTTTCAATTTCATCAAATACAAGAATTTTACCTGTATTGATTATTTCTATTATAGGACATATGATTTCAAATAATTTCTTTATTCCTGTTGATTCTTCTGTTAATAAATCTGTTTCAAATTTATCGTAAACTAACTTCGCCACAATTTCATTAGCTTCTTTAGATGATTTAATCATCGTCTTTAGCACTTCTGGCATATCTAGAGGTAACTTCATATTTTCTGTAGGAATTTTTTTTAATCTAACATTTATGTCCTTTATTCCAGTTTTAAACGCAGCAAGAATTCTAAGAAATATATCCTTAATTTCTTCATTTTTTTGCATTAATTCAATTGAATATTCTGTCCAATTGTTCACATCTGGATCATAAAAAACTATATCTTTTTCAAAAAACAAAAAAGCATCTTCAATTTCTTCTTTGTCAGTATAATTTGCGGTACAAGATAAAAATAACCTATTATTTTTTAATGCTTGTAAGCTTAATTCAAAAGCATTTTTATACTTATCACCCGGAGAAATGTCCATTCCTTTTCTTTCAAAAATCTTCACCTGTCTTCCATTTGGAAAATAATATAAATACTCTTCATCTATTAAATTTTCCTGAACAGAAAAACCATACGCATATCTTATGTCATTTTTTACAAATTGTATATCATAAGTACTAGGATTCTTTTCACTATTTAATTTATGCGGAGCTTGATAAACTCCTTGTCCCGGTTGGTGTCTGATACTATTTGTAACTAATGCTTTCATAAAAGCCAACCCACTAAGAAAATTACTTTTACCCGATCCATTAGCACCATAAATTACCGCACTTCTCAGCACTCTGTATTTTCCATATTCTTTCAACTCTTCTTCAAAAGTGTTATCTTTTCCAGCAATAGCTGTATAAGTAACCTCTTTATTAATTGATTTATGATTGGAGCAAGAAAACTTTAATATCATTTGTGCCACCACCTTCCTACTATTTATGCACATAATACCTCCATATAAATGTTTTGTCAAGCTGATTTGCATTTTTTTTGTAAATTTAGCTCTCTAATCATTCATTTATTCGTATATATTATATGCTATTATAATAGCATTTATTCTTTTTAATAATTTATTATACTTTCTATCTTTCTTTGATTCTATTTTTCTCCCATTCTTCCACCATCCCCTTCACCTGTACTTCCACAGCCTCGATATTCTGCTCTATCTGACCTAACGTTCCAACTCGATTCTCCGCCTTTATCTCGTCCTGTAAATCTTCCACCCGGTAAACAGCCTTACTTTCCACATTCGCATACCCTTTTATTTCATAATAATCCCCATTATTCAACACATCCCGATACACCGGGGCAACATCCCCTTTACTTGTTTTCCATCTCATCAATCTTGGAAACCAATAGAAGTGTTCCTGAAACTTTTCTTTAAATGACTCCATTAACTCCCCAAGCAGAGACTTATACCCTGTAATAGTACATCCTTCCTGCACTTCCTTCTCTCCACTCTCAACTTTATTTGCAAACTCTTCCAACAATGGTGCAAATGGTAAATATGACTTGATGAAATTTTTTACCTTTTCCAATCCTTCCAGCACCTTATCTAATTTGCCCAATTTCTCCTTTGATTCTTTGCATTTTTCTTCCAAATATTTTTGCTCCAACTGATTGCGAAAAATGTCAATTTCCAAATCAGATTTTTTCTCTTCCAAATTTTTCTATTCTCGGTACAACTCTTCATTCCACTGCTCAATTGCAATCTGCTTTTCACATAACTCTTCATTTTGTTTGCATTGTACTTTCAAAACTTCATCCAATTCCTCTACTTTTTCTGTTTCCTTCTTTACTTTGTATCCCATCACAGATAAATCATGATTTCTACCCTTTTGCTTTTCCTTAAATTCCATATTCAGGTACTTCATTGCACATGATTCTGCGATTTCCCGCAATTCTCCTTGTAATACTTTAGATAAGCTTTCCTGTGTAAACACCGACCGTTTTGATACTTTTGTAGTTAGTCCTCGCTTGAATCCTCTTCCAACCGGGACACCTACCACTTGCATATGCGGAACTTGCCTCATCATAATGTACCACTGCATTTGCCACAACAAAGTCCGGCATATATTGTGTTAAATACCATAAAATCAAATCATAAACACTATCTATGTTCTCTCTTTCAAATTGGTGTGTTTCCCAAAATTCTTTATCTCCAACTTGAAATATAATCTCCACTGCCATGTCCTGCTGTTTTCCTGCGACATGACTGAAATAATCTTCAATCTTTCTATCCTCTCTCGTCTGCTTTGCATTATATTCTTTCAATGCCTCGTTAAACTCTTCCCGGTAAACTCTCTTTACATCTTTCATCAGATTATCTGTCCCATACAATAAAACAACTTCTTTCTGACTGTAATCTGACGAATGATATTTCCTTAAATTATGTTTTGCCACACCAGCAAGTTTCACTTTGCTGTTAATGGCACTTTTCTTGTTACTAATATGTGCACTATATGAAATTTTCTCCATAAATCTTCATCCTCCTTCATTTTTTTCTGTATAATCCCTTTCTTAACAACTTCATTTTCAAAAATCTCCTTTCGCAATTTTCTTCCAATCTTTCACACTCAAAAAAGCTCCCCCTTGGATAATTCTTCTTTATCCACCTCCCTACTGTTTACATTTCCACGCTCATTTTTTCTTATCCGTCACATCCCCCTTCCTGCACCACGCTCTCCCTCATCGCACCCAATTCTGTTGCCCACACATTTCTTATCATTAAAGCTCTGCTATTAATGATAACCCCCTAACACTTTTGTAATCCGGTCTTCAACTCAGTTGAAGACGGTCGCGGCATTCGTCAAATGAGAATACAAGTATCCTCACTTTCCTCGTTGCTAGCGCCAAAAGTGTGGGGGCTCTGCCGAGGGCTAATACGGCGCATTAAAGCACCGAAAGTATTACCATACGCATATTCTCATTTCTTTTACTGATAGCCTTTATTTCCACCCCAACATTCCACCTAAAAATAGATTTTCCACTACTGCATTTCTGTACAATTACCATATGGTTTTACAGTTTCCACTACTACCTATACCTCTGTAACCATACAGTCATTCCATGTAAATGATACTATTTAAATGTACATTTTGTGGAAAATAAAAATGTACATTTCCATTGCTTATGCTAATGTATTCATGGGAGGTAACAACCATGAATCAAGCATTAATTACTCAGCTTAAAATCTTACGATTGAGCAATATAAAACCAAATTTTTCCGAGCTTGCCAGGCTATATGACATGGATTGCAGAACTGTTAAAAAGTATTATGACGGATACAAAGGCAAACCTACACACCATAATAAGCCAAGCAGGCTTGACAAGCATAAAGACATAATAGTTCAAAAACTAGCCATAAAAGGAGCTAATGTCAGAGCTGTTTATGAATATATTATTTCAGAAGTTGATTCTGAAATTGGAACTTATTCCAACTTTAATAAATACATCAAAACCAGAAACCTAAAGCCAATAAAAACTACCAAAGGGCATCCAAGATATGAAACTGCTCCCGGAATTCAGGCTCAGGTTGATTGGAAGGAAGATGTATCAATAGCCAATAAACATGGCGAAATCTTCACCTTTCTGGTGTTTGATTATAAATTGGGGCATTCTAGATACTGCCACTTTACTTACCAACTTTACAAAACAAGACAGGATGTCTTTGACTGTCTGATAGCTTCATTTAAGGCAACAGGCGGAGTGCCAAGGGAACTCCTTTTTGACAACATGGCATCTGTTGTGGATTTAAAGGACAATCGCCGACATGTAAATGAAAAAATGAAGGCATTTGCAAATGATTTTGGTTTCAAAATGAAACGCTACAAACCAAGACATGCTTTTACAAAAGGCAAAGTTGAGGTTATAAACAAGTTCATCTCATGGATGAAACCCTATGAGGGAGAGTTTGAAACTGAGGAAGATTTAATGGATATTCTTAAAAAGGTAAATGACAAAGTCAATACTTACATTTGTCAGGAAACCGGTGTACCGCCACTTCTCTTATTTCAGAAAGAAAAAGAATACCTGCAGCCACTTCCGAATTTAAAAATCATAGAGTCTTATATGAGCCACAATCGCCAAACCACAGTTCGTAAGGATTCCATGATATCGTACATGAACAACAGATATTCCGTTCCTTTTGAGTATATAGGAAAACCTGTAAATTTGCGAGTGAAATCTGATATTTTGGAAATTTATTATAAAACTGAACTTGTTGCCAGACATGAATTAAGTACAAAAAAACTTAATTATAATAAAGAGCACTATTCACAGTTGTTGTCGCATTACATTAAGGACAATGACATTGTTGCACAAATGGCAGAAGCTAATCTGGCACAAATGGATGACTTCCTGTGAAAGGAGATAAAATGGCAACCTATGCAAAGATTATAAATGGGCTGACTGACTTAGGCATACATAAGATGCAGGAATATTTAGATACATACATTGAGTTAGTCAATAAAGGCGAAAAATCATTTAGTGTAGTCCTGGAAGAACTGATTGAAATTGAACAAAAGAACAACCAAATCAGGGCTGAAAATGCCTGTGTGAAAACTGCAGCTTTTCCTTTCCTTAAAACAATGGATGATTTTGATTTTGACTTTCAACCGGGAATTAACAAAAAAGAACTGCTTGAACTTAACAGGATGGGATTTCTGGATAAAAAAGAAAACATCCTGTTTGTAGGCTCCAGTGGAGTTGGTAAAACACATCTTGCCACAGCCATAGGCATTACCTGCGCAAGGTAACGAATTTCAACTTATTTTGTGTCTTTTGAGTCATTAATAACACGGCTCAAAAAAGCACTGATGGAAAACAGACTGGAGTCACGTTTAAAGTTCTTTGCCAAATATAAACTGTTAATCATTGACGAAATAGGATATATGCCAATTGATCAGGATTCAGCAAATCTGTTCTTTCAGCTTATAGCCAAGCGTTATGAGAGAAACAGTACAATAATAACGACCAACACCCCTTTCTCTAAATGGGGAGAAATATTTGGTTCGCCTACTTTGGCAAATGCAATTTTAGACAGGCTACTCCATCACTCGCAGATTGTTTCAATAAAGGGACCGTCATACCGACTTCGAGAAAAGCGGGCTTTTTTTGAATCACAGGCTGAGGAATAGCATAGGAATTTGTACATTTTTATTTTCCACTTTTTGTACAATTATATATTGACATTTACAATTTCCTTATAATTATAATTTTAATGAACTTTCACCTTTCTTTCCAATGATGTAACATTTCCACTACTGTCTTTCGCCTCATACACTATTTTATAAGTACCTGCTTTCGATGTATTAACATTACTTTCAACTACCCTCGGTTGAATATCCTCACCTGAGTTATCACTACACTTTACATTAGAATACTCATCAAATTCCTCACCAATTCGAATTGATACATTATCAGCACTAAGTTTTGGCACTTCATCATCATATACTTCAATCACTACTTTTTTTTCTGCTATCAACTCATCTTTTTTAGCCTCTACTATCAAAGTGTACTTTCCTGCTTTATCCGTTTTCAGAACCGAGTAATTTTTTACATCATAATAACATACGCCATTTTTACCTTCAAAAAGATCTTTAAAACTTACTATTTGTGTTCCAATCTTTATTCTATTATTTTTTAAAACAAGACTCTCTGCTATTTCATCTAATTTTCTATTGAGCGCTATTTTTTGATATGCTCTTACAGATATTGTAGTACTTAAAGCGATACCTATAACTATTCCTATCGATATACACCAGCGTTTTTTTCGCTTCTTCGCCTTTATCTCATACTCTTCCCTCTCAGCTTTGAACTCAGCCATTTTTTGTAAACATAATTCTAGTCGTTTTCCTGAATCTTTCCACTCTTTAATCTGTTTATATGCATCAATTGCCTCCTGGAGTTTTTTTTCGGTTTGGCATTCTTCAGCTGACTTTGCCATAATATAAATCTTATCTTTTCGTGCAATTTCTGCTTCCTCAACCTTCTTTTTGAGATATCCTTCCGAAAAGCATTTACTCAACACATGAATATCAGCACCACAATAATAACAAGTTTTTGATGTCAGATTATTAATATGTCCACAACTGCATCTCCAATACTTATCATACTTTTTATACATGCATTTTGTTTGGAATTTGTATATACCAGCACATTTTTCTAATTCCCTGTCCAATTGCTCTTGAAAATAAATATTTTGTTCTTCTGTTTCTGCTTTTACACCAAATATTTTCTCTGTGCCATACCACTCTTCCCCGTTTTTGAATGCTATACGGTTGATATATAATTGAGCATAAGACACTCTTGGGTCGTCCAGCTCTATCGGATTTTGCCCTCCAAATACCTCTCTAGGTTTTACATCTAAGGCTCCTAGCAAAACATCATCAATTGTAATCAGCTTTGTGTTTGTCACATCATAACCTTCAACTTTCAATGCGACATTATCAATAATTCCATCAGAAATATTGGTGAGTTTAAACTGCACTAAATTCTTTTTTATTTTACTGTCTGCTAAAATTCTAATTGTTTCAATTCTTATAGGACAATTTTCAAATATATAATTTGTATAATCTTTCTCACTAATTATTTTATATCTGGAAGTCATATAGCCATTTCTCCTTGTGTTTGATTAAATAGATGGTAATTCCTCATGTGATTCTTCATTTACAATATTTTGTGTATGATGTGAGTCTTCTTGGGTAATATTAAATAGTTCTTTTATATTTTTTATTACAGTTATTGCTCCTATTGATATAATGATTATTCCACCTATTGTTTTTATTAATTGATAAATTTCACATAAGCCGTCAGTAATATCATGCATATCCGCTGACAATTCTGTATAAAAATCACCTCCATATCTTTTTTCTATGCTACGACTCGGACTTCTCAATGAACTTATTTCACCTGTAAATATCGAGATTCCTACAATTACAATTATTATACCCACTATAATACCTATCGTCGACACTATTTTCTGCTTTTCTATTTGTGCATTCACCATATATTTTTCTCCTTTACATTTTTGTATTTTCGAACTCTATACATCTTTATTCATTCAATTTATAGAATTCTCCTTTAATTCTCTTTTAGGGATATTATATATCTCTAAAAGCTAATTTTCAAGTCTAAATTATTTCTGTATGCTAACTATAAAGGAGCTAAAAGATATGACTATGCAAAATATAGAATTAGGAAATGCAATTAAAGAAGCCAGAGTCAATAAGAATCTTTCTCAAGAAATGTTTTCTGAAATGATTGGTATTAGTCCAACTCATTTAAAACATATTGAAAGCGAGCATAGAAAACCTTCAATAGAAGTGTTATTTCGCATTGCTCAAACACTTAATATGTCATTAGATAACATACTATTTTTACAAAATGATAAAAATAAACAACTAGTAAAAGAGATTGACAATATATTGCCTACTTGCACAGAAAACGAATTACAAATTATTTTAGATTTAATTTATTCCATCAAGAAACACTCTGTCTAAAACCTTTATATTAATGCATATACATTATAAAAAGTGTGAAAAGTTACTAATAACTTTTTCTACACTTTTTTATATTATAATTTGAAAATAGGATGACAAATATAGCCATTTTATAGCCACTCGACCATTTTCCCTCATTTCATAACGTACAAAAGGCATTCCCGAAATCTTTGGGAATGCCCATCATTCACACAAGCATATCTTATTGATTACTCCGTAATCAATAAGCTCGCGTCATTCATAGAATGCCTGCGAGCCCTATAAACAAAGGAAAACCACGGTTTCGTGTAAACACGACCGTGGTTTTCTTTATTTATAGTGAGCTTGCGCTCTATTCATTGATAACGTTAATTATTCAATAATTGTAGCAACCTTACCTGAACCTACTGTTCTACCACCTTCACGGATAGCGAATCCAAGACCCTGTTCCATAGCGATTGGGTGAATAAGTTCAACTGTGATTTCTACGTTGTCACCAGGCATGCACATTTCTGTACCTTCTGGTAAGTTACAAACACCAGTTACGTCAGTTGTTCTGAAGTAGAACTGTGGTCTGTAGTTGTTGAAGAAAGGAGTATGACGTCCACCTTCATCCTTTGTTAAAACGTAAACCTGAGCAGTAAACTTCTTATGGCATGTTACTGTACCTGGCTTAGCAAGAACCTGACCTCTTTCGATCTGGTCTCTGTTGATACCTCTTAAAAGAGCACCAATGTTATCACCAGCCTGAGCTTCATCAAGAAGCTTTCTGAACATTTCGATACCTGTGATAACTGTCTTCTGTGTTTCTTCCTTAACACCGATGATTTCAACTTCATCGTTTAAGTGAAGTGTTCCTCTTTCTACTCTACCTGTAGCAACTGTACCACGACCTGTGATTGTGAATACGTCTTCTACTGGCATTAAGAAAGGCTTATCTGTATCTCTTTCTGGATCTGGGAAGTATTCATCTACTGCATCCATTAATTCCATGATCTTGTCTCCCCATTCTGATGATGGATCTTCAAGAGCCTTAAGAGCTGAACCCTTAATGATTGGTGAACCTTCAAAACCATATTCTTCAAGAATTTCTGTAACGTCCATTTCAACTAATTCAAGAAGTTCTTCATCGTCTACCATATCACACTTGTTTAAGAATACAACGATTTTTGGAACACCTACCTGACGTGAAAGTAAGATGTGCTCTTTTGTCTGAGCCATAACACCGTCAGTAGCAGCAACAACAAGGATAGCACCGTCCATCTGAGCAGCACCTGTGATCATGTTCTTTACATAGTCAGCATGGCCTGGACAGTCAACGTGAGCGTAATGTCTCTTCTTTGTTTCGTATTCAACGTGAGCTGTAGAGATTGTGATACCTCTTTCTCTTTCTTCTGGAGCCTTATCGATGTTAGCAAAATCAACAGCGTCATTTCCTTCAACTCTTTCTGAGAGTACTTTTGTGATAGCTGCTGTTAATGTTGTTTTACCATGATCGACATGTCCGATTGTACCAATATTACAATGTGGTTTTGTTCTTTCAAACTTAGCTTTTGCCATTTTTGTAATCCTCCTAATTTGATTAAATATTATAATTTTACTATACGACCGCAATGGTCTTATTCAAAAGGCTATCCCCATTATATTTTATAATGGGAATATTTTCAAGCCTTATTTTGTTTTTACTAGTTAGCCTTTGAAGCGACAATCTTGTCCTGAACTGACTTTGGAGCCTGTTCATATTTTTCAAAGAACATTGAGTAGTTACCACGACCCTGAGTCTTTGAACGAAGGTCTGTTGAGTAACCAAACATTTCTGAAAGTGGAACGAATGCTCTTACGATCTTTCCTCCACCAAGGTCATCCATGCTTTCGATTCTACCACGACGTGAGTTAATGTCACCAATAACGTCACCCATGTATTCTTCAGGCATTGTTACTTCAACCTTCATGATAGGTTCAAGCAATACTGCATCACCCTTGTTCATAGCATCCTTGAATGCCATTGATCCGGCAATGTGGAATGCCATTTCTGATGAATCGACTTCATGATATGATCCATCGTATACAGTAGCATGTACACCAAGAACTGGGAATCCAGCGATAATACCTGTCTGTGCAGCTTCTTCGATACCTGCTCCTACAGCTGGGATGTATTCCTTAGGAATGTTACCACCAACTACAGTAGATTCAAACTTGAATGTTTCTTCACTGTTTGGATCCATTGGCTCGAATTTAACCTTACAATGACCGTACTGTCCACGACCACCAGACTGCTTAGCATATTTGCTATCTACGTCTACAGCCTTAGTAAATGTTTCTTTGTATGCAACCTGAGGTGCACCAACATTTGCTTCAACTTTGTATTCACGAAGAAGTCTGTCAACGATAACTTCCAAATGAAGTTCACCCATACCAGCGATGATTGTCTGACCAGTTTCCTGATCTGTATGAGCTCTAAATGTAGGATCTTCTTCAGCAAGTTTTGCTAAAGCTTCACCCATCTTACCCTGATCGTTCTTTGTCTTAGGTTCGATAGCAAGCTCGATAACTGGTTCTGGGAATTCCATTGATTCTAAGATAACCGGATGCTGTTCATCACAGATTGTATCACCAGTAGTTGTAATCTTGAAACCTACAGCTGCTGCGATATCACCTGAGTAAACTTTATCAAGTTCTGTTCTTGTGTTAGCGTGCATCTGTAAGATACGACCAACACGTTCCTTTTTATTCTTTGTAGCATTTAATACATATGAACCTGAGTTTAATGTACCAGAGTAAACTCTGAAGAATGCTAATTTTCCTACGAATGGGTCTGACATAATCTTGAATGCTAATGCAGCAAATGGTTCGTCATCTGATGACTTACGTGTTACTTCATTACCATCTTCGTCAGTACCTGTGATGTCAGGGATGTCTGTTGGAGCTGGCATAAATTCGATTACACCATCTAACATCTTCTGAACACCTTTGTTCTTGTAAGCTGAACCACAGTATACAGGAACTGCTTCACAAGCGATTGTAGCTCTTCTTAAAACTTTCTTAAGATCGTCTACTGAAGGTTCTTCACCTTCTAAATACTGCATCATAAGGTCGTCATCTAATTCACAAATCTTTTCGATTAAGTTATCATGCCATTCATTAGCAAGATCCTTTAAATCATCAGGGATTGTTGTGATTTCGATATCTTCACCCTTATCATCTTTATAGTAATATGCATCCATTTCAAATAAGTCGATTAATCCAATGAAATCGTCTTCTTTTCCAATAGGAATCTGAACTGGGATAGCATTTTTGCCCAAACGATCAATGATTGTCTGAACTGAATAAAAGAAATCTGCACCCATCTTGTCCATCTTATTGATGAAAGCCATACGAGGTACATTGTATGTGTCAGCCTGACGCCATACGTTTTCTGACTGAGGTTCTACACCAGCCTTAGCATCGAATACACCTACAGCACCGTCTAATACACGAAGTGAACGTTCTACTTCAACAGTGAAGTCAACGTGTCCCGGTGTATCAATGATGTTGATACGATGTTCTTTTGCTCCAGCCTTTGGTTTATGATGATCTTCTAATGTCCAATGGCATGTTGTAGCAGCAGAAGTAATTGTGATACCTCTTTCTTTTTCCTGTTCCATCCAGTCCATTGTAGCATTACCATCATGAGTATCACCAATTTTATAGTTAACACCAGTATAGTATAAAATACGCTCTGTTAATGTTGTTTTACCAGCATCGATATGAGCCATAATACCAATGTTTCTTGTTCTCTCTAATGGATATTCTCTTCCAGCCAAGATTTTTTCCTCCTCTTTTTAGTCTAAAGCTTACGCTTTTAGTATGTCATACATTTCTGTATACTAATCAATTTTGTTATTGTCGCCCGAATCGCTAGCTCGATTTTGCTTCGTTTCGTCTCTCGCTGCTCTTCTAAAAAAGAATAGCTAGCTCGATTCCGATTCGCTACATCGCTAGCTTCTTCCTAAAAAGGAATCGCTAGCTCGACTTCACTGCGTTTCGTCTCGCTAGAGTCTGGCGACTCATAACCTCTGCAAAACAATTATGTATTTGTGCAAGCACAATACATACTGTTTTTTGAGGTTGCGATTCTTGTAGATAACTAGAATCTATAATGTGCGAAAGCCTTGTTAGCTTCTGCCATCTTATGCATGTCTTCACGCTTCTTAACTGATGAACCAGTGTTGTTAGCGGCGTCCATGATTTCATTTGCTAATCTTTCTATCATTGTCTTCTCGCTTCTCTGGCGTGAGTACAATGTAATCCAACGAAGTCCTAAAGCCTGTCTTCTTTCAGGTCTAACCTCAATAGGTACCTGATAAGTAGCACCACCAATACGTCTAGCCTTAACTTCTAAAGCTGGCATAACATTATTCATAGCTTCTTCGAATACTTCGATAGCATCTTTTCCTGTTTCTTCAGCAATCTTATCGAATGCTCCGTAAACGATCTTCTGAGCTACACCTTTCTTACCATCTAACATGATGTTATTGACAAGCTTTGTAACTACGATGCTACCATACATAGGATCTGCTAAAATTTCTCTCTTCTGAGTATGTCCTTTACGTGGCATGTTACTTCCCTCCTTAATCAATTTTAAATTAAATCTTCGGTACTCACAAAAGTTGTGTCTTGCTCACGGCTTTAGACTGTATATCTACATAATTCTAATAACCGTTACAAATCATTCAACCTGTGACTGACTATTAAAAGTCATCCTACTTATTGAGCCTATTTTTTAGGTCTCTTAGCGCCGTACTTAGAACGTGCCTGGCGTCTGTTAGCAACACCTGCAGTATCTAATGTACCTCTAATGATATGATATCTTGTACCTGGTAAATCCTTTACTCTACCACCACGGATAAGAACAACACTATGTTCCTGAAGGTTGTGACCTTCACCTGGGATATAACTTGTTACTTCGATACCATTAGATAAACGAACTCTGGCGATTTTTCTAAGAGCTGAGTTAGGCTTCTTAGGTGTAGCAGTCTTAACAGCTGTACATACACCACGCTTCTGTGGAGAAGCTGTGTCGTTCATCTTCTTATTTAAAGAGTTGTATGTCTTTAATAAAGCTGGTGCTGTTGACTTCTTAACCGCTGACTTACGTCCTTTTCTTACTAACTGGTTAAATGTTGGCATTCCTTTTTCACCTCCTGTTATTAGAATTACGTGTTTCTTCTTTACACTAACATGTCGCAAAGGGGCATAATTACACCTCCACGCATGCTTTTCCATTATAGAAAAAGGGGCTGAACTTGTCAACCCCTTAATTTTTATTTAATTTTGCATTTAATTGTATGCCCATATTTTTATTTAATTTATCATTTGATTTTTATTTAATTCAACATTTAATTATATGCCCGGATTTCTATTTAATTGCTATTACAACTTTAAATAAATCTCCATCAAGAATTATTTCCATTGTTCCATCGTGTCTTTCTATAATAGTCTTTGCAATTGATAGTCCAAGACCACTTCCCTCTGTACTTCTTGACTGATCGCCTCTTACGAATCTATCCATTAATTCGTCCGGGCTTATGTTTAATGCTTTCTCGGAAATATTCTTTATTCCAATAACAATTTCTCCATTATGTTCTTCAACGTCCACGTAAACTCTTGTGCCTTCCATTGCGTATTTAAAAATATTTCCATAAAGATTTTCAAACACTCGCCACATTCTTCTGCCGTCGGCATTTATATAAATAGCTTTATCCGGGATAGTTTTTACTACTGTTAAATTTCTTTGGTTAAACTTCTCGTTATACTCTCCCAGACTTTGGTTAATTAATTCCACAATGTTTATTTTTTCTTTGTGAAGTTCAATTGCACCTGATGTTAGCTTTGAAGCTTCCACCAAATCTTCTGTCAGATTCTTCAGTCTTTGAGATTTTTTATCTAAAATATCAAGATACTTATTAGCATTTTTGCTGTCAACGCCTTCTGTTTTTAACAAATCTACATAATTTATTATAGATGTTAATGGTGTTTTCAAATCATGAGAAACATTCGTTATTAAATCTGTTTTCATTCGCTCACTTTTCATATTTTCTGTAACGGCATTCTCAATTCCATCACCGATATTGTTAATTGTATCTTTTAATTTTCTATTTGAAGGATATTTAAAAGTCCCAGTTATTTTGTGATCAACTTCTCCTTCTGTAATTTTTTCTGCCTCGTTTATTATTTGTTCTTTTTCTTCGAAATATTTAATTAAATATTTGCAAACCAATAGAATTGGTATTATCCAGAAAAATAACATTCCCCAATATCCATAGGATTGAACAAACAGGAAAGCAATTATGTTCCAAACCAAACATACAATTCCCGCTGCTGTTACCTTCGCCCACATTTTTCCATTATTTATAAAGCCTAAAATTATTATTTTGATTTTGCTGTAAATCCAGTATAGTAAAGTGCTTTTAATTAACATTCTGGATTTTATTCTTCTGGCAAAGCTTTCAGCACACTGTATAAATACTTCAATATAAATCAGACAGAAGAAGCCGCATAGCACTACATAGCCGATAACGCCTTTTAAACCTGATATTGGATTTTGGAATGCACCTTCACAAATAGACATTGCCATGCTTATACCAACCATTATCATTATAACTGTCAAAACATCTGCCCAGATTTTATCAAATTTGTTTGTATAAGGTATGTCTCCTTTTCTCTTATGACCTGCAATAATTAATAGCATAATAAACGGAATTAATGATAAAAGCATACATGCCACACATATAACAAGCCCTGTTATGCACAATCTTTTTTGCGCTGAAATTTCTTTAGCACTCAATGCTTTCTCAGCCTTTATAAGTTCATGCTCCAACGAAAAGCCATCTTTGTCATTTCTCTTAAAGCCTATTTTCACTGTGAACTTGCTGTCATTTAAGCTGTTTGTATGTAAGTCATCATCATACGTAGGAAAATATTCTTTAAAAAGAGATTTATAGCTTTCTTCCTGCAAATAATTATTTGCAACAATTGTTGCTCCTTTTGAATTTGCAGTTACAATATCCATATACTTATTTTCTTCTGATATTGTCTGGTCTTTTTCCTGATTTGTAAACTTATAAGTTTTTCCATTTAACACATATGTAGCCTGAAATTCAACATTCTCACTTAATATGTATTCATCATCAATTCGTGTTAAAGCTTTATCCTGTTCTTTTTTTGACTTATTACCTAATTCATTTAAAGCATCACATCCATCTACAATACTAAAATATAGATTTGCGGTATCTGCAATTTTCTTATAATATTCATACTCTTCTTTCTTTCTGGCGCTGGAATTATATTTTAATTCTTCCTTTGTATTTTCTGCCATTATAGCATAGAAAGAAAGTTTTTCCTCTGACTTTGCAATTTTTACAATATCTGAAACTTTAATTGTTTTAAGCTTGTAAGCTTTGGCAACCACTTTGTTAGGATCCATGAAATTTTCTCTATAAATCCTATTGTCCACAATTTCTTCAATTACCCCTGAAGTAACGCTTGCGTAGCTTTCTGTATACCTATGTAAACAATTCTCTTTGCTGTCATAGTACCTTAAATGATAAATCCCATAGCTACCACTTGCTATACTGACAATCGCTAATGCAAGTATAGCTAAATGTAATAAAATTCTTTTTGTTTTCATAATTTCCACATATCCTTTACATTTTCTCGATTTTATATCCAACGCCCCAAACTACTTTCAGATATCTTGGTTCCTTTGGATTAATTTCGATTTTTTCGCGGATATGCCTAATATGTACTGCTACTGTATTATCTGCTGCAATGGCTTCTTCTTCCCAAACATTTTCATAAATTTGTTCGATTGTAAAAACACGTCCCTGATTTTTCACAAGAAGCAATAAAATCTTATACTCATAAGGTGTTAGTTTCACACTTTCCCCGTCAACGGTAACTTCCTTGCTGTCATCGTTTACCTCAAGTCCACCTACTGTATACACATTACTTTTTTGCCCTGCCATTGTGCCAAGTTTTGTGTAACGTCTAAGTTGTGATTTTACTCTTGCTATTAACTCTAAAGGGTTAAAAGGTTTTGTAATGTAATCGTCAGCTCCAACATCAAGTCCTATAACTTTATCTGAGTCTTCTGACTTTGCAGATAAAATAATGATTGGTATACCACTTTTCTCTCTTATTTTTAATGTTGCCCTTAAGCCGTCAAGCCTTGGCATCATTACGTCAATTAACAATAATTGAATATCTTCTTTTTTGAGAATTTCAATTGCTTCCAAACCATCATAGGCTTTGATTACATTGTAGCCTTCTTTGGAAAGATAAATTTCAATAGCCTCAACTATTTCTCTGTCATCATCGCAAACTAGTATGTTGTACATTTTCAAGCCCTCCGCCTTTACACTATTTCTTTGTGTGTATAAAGGATATAATTTATTTTTTAATATATTTTGTGGAAATTTCTTAAGATTCTCTTAAGATTATAATTCGCAGTTATTAACTGTACGTGGGAATGGAATTACGTCCCTGATATTTGACATACCTGTTAGGTACATAATCATTCTCTCAAATCCAAGTCCAAATCCTGCATGTCTTGCTGTGCCGTACTTTCTTAAATCTAAATAGAATCCATAGTCTTCTTCCTTAAGACCTAATTCTTTCATTCTGTTTTTAAGAACTTCCAAATCTTCTTCTCTCTGGCTACCACCAATAATCTCGCCAATGTCTGGAACTAAACAATCCATTGCTGCCACTGTTTTTCCATCTTCATTTAACTTCATATAGAAAGCCTTAATTTCCTTTGGATAATCAGTTACAAAAACAGGTCGTTTAAATACTTCCTCTGTTAAATATCTTTCATGTTCTGTCTGTAAATCTGTTCCCCAGCTTACTTTATATTCAAACTTATCATTATGTTCTTCTAAAATTTTAATTGCTTCTGTGTAAGTTACGCGACCAAAATCAGAATTCATTACATGATTTAATCTGTCAAGCAGTCCCTTATCCACAAATGAATTAAAGAAATTCATTTCCTCAGGTGCATTTTCAAGTACATATTTAATAATGTATTTTATCATTGCCTCTGCAAGCTCCATATCGTCTGCTAAATCTGCAAAGGCTATCTCCGGCTCTATCATCCAGAATTCTGCTGCATGTCTTGTTGTATTTGAATTTTCTGCTCTAAAAGTTGGTCCAAATGTATATATCTTCTTAAATGCCATAGCATATGTTTCGCCATTTAACTGACCTGAAACTGTAAGGTTTGTTGGCTTGCCAAAAAAGTCTTCTGAGAAGTCCACATCACCCTGTTCTGTTTTTGGAACATTATTTAAGTCCATTGTTGTAACCTGAAACATTTCTCCTGCCCCTTCACAGTCACTACCTGTAATTAACGGTGTGTGCACGTAAACAAAGCCCTGCTCCTGAAAAAACTTGTGAATTGCATAAGCGCATAAAGAGCGCACTCTAAACACTGCCTGAAAAGTATTTGTTCTAGGTCTTAAATGTGAAATTATTCTAAGGTACTCGAAAGTATGTCTCTTTTTTTGTAATGGATAATCAGATGTGCTTTCTCCTTCAATAAAAACTTCATCTGCCTGAATTTCAAAAGGCTGTTTTGCATTTGGTGTTTCAACTAATATACCTTTAACAATTAAAGCTGCACCAATATTTACTTTTGAAACTTCCTGAAAGTTATCCATTTTGTCATTGTAAACCACCTGTACAGGCTGGAAAAATGTACCATCGTTTAAAACTATAAAGCCAAAAGTTTTTGAATCTCTGATACTTCTAACCCAACCACCAACTGTAACTTCCTTATTAATGTACTCTTCTGTGTTCTTAAATAACTCTTTTACTTCTACCATTTTATTTGCCCTTTCTCTTCTATATAAATTGTATATTACTCTTTTTTTGCTAATGTATTCTCTGTTTACATTAAACATATGGTTATATATATTATTTTGCAAATAACCTATGACTTTTTCCACGCATTTTATAGGTTCTTATTTGCAATAATTTTCACACATATACCAGCACACATTTTACATTATTTTTAATGTATAGTAAACATATATTATTTATTGTTGTGTCATTTCTTCTTTTGTTGTATAATTCTAACATTGTTTTTAAGTTTTTGTAAATTAAAGTGGAGGGTTTATATTATGGAAAAAAGAGGAAACTTTTCAAACAAAATAGGATTCGTACTGGCTGCTGCCGGTTCCGCTGTAGGTCTTGGAAATATTTGGAGATTTCCATACCTTGCAGCTAAATACGGTGGTGGAACATTTTTGCTAGTATATCTTATTTTAGCAGTAACTTTTGGTTTTTCTTTGATGATTGCTGAAATTGCAATCGGTCGAAAAACCGGTTTAAGTGCAATTGGTGCTTTTAAGGCATTGGACAAGCGTTTTGGGGCAGTGGGATATCTGGCAGCTATTATCCCAATTATTATTTTCCCATACTACTCAGTAATCGGTGGTTGGGTAATTAAGTATCTTGTAACATTTTGTAGCGGTGGTGGAATGGCTGCTGCAAATGATAATTACTTTGGTACGTTTGCTGCAGGAACCGCCGAACCACTTATATACTTTTTCATATTCATTGCTTTTACAGCTTTAGTTGTTTGGTTTGGTGTTGAAAAAGGTATTGAAAAAGTAAGCAAAGTTATGATGCCAATTTTGGTTGTTCTCACAATATTTATTGCAATTTATGGTCTAACAATCGACGGAGCAAAAGATGGTCTTATTTATTACATAAAACCACGTTTAAGTGATTTTACTTTTAAAACTGTTATTGCCGCCATGGGGCAGTTGTTCTACTCCATGTCACTTGCAATGGGTATTATGATTACTTATGGTTCTTATATGAAAAAAGAAAACAATCTTGAAAGTTCAGTAAGACAAATTGAGATTTTTGATACAGCAATTGCATTTCTTGCCGGATTAACGATTATCCCTGCTGTATTTGCTTTTTCAGGTGGCGACAAGGCTGCTCTTGGAAAAGGTCCATCACTTATGTTTGTCACATTACCTAAAGTTTTTGACAGCATGCCTTTTGGTAGCGTTATTGGAACAGTATTTTTCGTATTAGTTTTATTTGCAGCATTAACATCTGCTATTTCGCTTATGGAAACTATCGTTTCTATTTTCAGTGATAAACTTGGCTGGTCAAGACATAAAGCTACATTGATTGTTTTCATTTGTGCAGTTGCAATTGGCGTTTTACCTTGTCTTGGTTTTGGAGTTTTAGATTTCATTCACATTGGTGCAATGACAATACTTGATATTATGGACTTTGTAAGTAATAGTATTTTAATGCCTATCTGTGCATTGTTTACATGTATACTTATTGGCTTCGTTGTTAAACCTAAAGCAGTTATTGACGAGGCTACAAGAAACGGCGAGAAATTCAAATCAAGAAACCTTTTTGTAGTTGTGATTAAATGGGTATCACCTATATGCCTTGTTTTAATTTTAATCAGCTCAATTCTTGATGCACTTGGAATTTTTACAATCTAATGATTGCCAGAGTTTAATATATGAAACATTTTAGGTAATCATTTTGTCAAAAAGTTAACCCGCTGTTGTGCCTGCACAATAGCGGGTTAATAGCTTTGGAATATAAAAAGCAGTTAAATCAAATAAGTTATGTTTAACAAACATTTCTTAAATTGATTCAACTGCTTTTTATTTTTTACTTTATTTTTTGTTGCCTGTTTTTTCTTTTCTACTTTATTTTTTGTAACCTGCTTTTTTGCTAACTGCTTTTTTCTTACTTTTTATTTTCATTCCTTGATTTAGGATTTTATTTTTTCTTTTTTGCCGCCTTCTTTTCTTTGTCTAAAATAGGTTGGAATCGTTCAACTTCTTTTGCAATAACGTTGCTCATTACAAGAAGACAAATCAGGTTAGGTATTGCCATTAAGGCATTTGCTATATCCGAGAAATTCCATACAACCTGTAATGTTGTAGTTGCCCCCACAAATACAACTAACGAGAAAATAATTCTGTACGCCATATTATATTTGTGTGTTCCAAATATGTACTCAAAAGCCTTTTCTCCATGATACTCCCAACCTAAAATTGTTGAAAATGCAAAAAGGGCGATTCCTATGGTTACAAGTATGGCTCCAACTTCACCTAAAGCCGATTTGAAAGCCAAAATTGTAAGAGCTGCACCCTGTACTAATTTCCCGTCATCTCCAACAGTTCCAAGAACTCCTGATGACGCAATACAAAGACCTGTAATTGTACAAACTACAATTGTGTCCCAAAATGTACCTGTCATGTTAATGTAACCCTGACGAACAGGATCATCTGTTGTTGCTGCGGAAGCTGTTATGGCTGCTGAACCCATTCCTGCTTCATTTGAAAATACACCTCTTGCAACACCATATCTCATTGCATTCATTACGCCCGCAGTAATCACGCCGGCTCCACCACCTGCTACAGCCTGTGAGCTAAATGCCATTTTAAATATCATTACAATACCTGATGGCAGGTTCTGTATATTCATAACAACAACAATTAAACCTGCAATTATGTAAAAAATAGCCATCAAAGGCACTACAACTGAAGATACCTTTGAGATAGTCTTAATACCACCTACAATAATTACTAATGCTAAAACTGTTAAAACCACACCTACTATTTTCTCATCAAAATTAAATGTACTCTTTAATGATTCTGAAATTGAATTTGCCTGTGTCATGTTTCCAATACCGAAAGATGCTACAACCGCAAACACTGCAAATAACATTCCTAGAAAAGCCCCTATTTTTTTGTTTTTGAAGCCTTTCTTCATGGTGTACATTGGACCACCTGACATTTCTCCCTTTTCATTAACCTCTCGATACTTTATGGCTAACATACATTCACTGAATTTTGATGTTAAGCCAAAGCATGCTGAAATCCACATCCACACTAAAGCTCCCGGACCACCTGATACCATGGCTGTGGCAACACCTACAATGTTACCTGTTCCTATTGTTGCCGCAAGAGCCGTTGTTAGCGCTGAAAAAGGGGATACATCGCCTTCACCTCTCTTGGTTGTTCTTGCCTCTTTACTTAATGTGCTTTTGATGGCAAAGCCAAGATTTTTCCATGGTCTGAATTTTAATCTTATTGTAAGAAAAATTCCTGTTCCAACAAGTAGCACCAACATCACCGGCCCCCAAACAAAATCATCCACTTTCACAAGTGTGTCTGAAATCCAGTTACCAACACTTTTCCAATCCATAATTTTTTCCTCCTACTTTTTATTTTTACAAATTCCAACTCCATATTTTATTAATACAAATTTGAAATTTACAGTTACCATTTTAATCACTATAAAAAAAGAAAAGAGTTACTTAAAAAAGTAACTCTAAAGATTCGTAATCATAATCAATTTGAAACTCTCCCCATATCTAATGTATGCCTTGCCTCCATTAGATATAACCTTGGGTTCTCTAGAGATTCCTCCACCTTTAGTTTCGCCATTGATTAAAAGATTTCATAGGATATTTATTTTTTATTTAAGTTATTTAAAAACTCTGTAATATGTTCCCTGTCGGGTTTTGATTTTACCAATACTACAGCTATTAAAATAATAAGTAATACTGTAACGATACCGCATAGAACCATATTATCTTTTTGCATATTATATAACGAAAATCCAAATCTTACAACTATAAGTATTGCCGCCACTATTACTAAAGTATACAAATAAAAGCCATAAGTAAACTTTCCTGTTAGCGTGCTACCTTTATCGTTATCGGAAATTTTTCCCTTGAAGATAACAGGAACAAGCCCTTCGCCCTGCTTTTTCCCGTCATCTCCTAAAGATATTTCTAACTTTATAGCCGAATGTTTTTTATCCTGCTGCACTACTTTTATATTGTTCTTTTTTCCTTTGGACTTCATTACTTTAACAGTGCTTTCACTGTTTCGGTTATAGTTAAAATCCACAATCTGTCTCCTATTATTGCCTGTTAGTTTTAAATTTTAAAGAATATTATTAAAAATATTTCCATTTAAAGCTTTAAAAATACATCTCTAAGTAAATTCATTATCTGCTACATTTAAATAATAAGTCTTCCCATCTTCTATCAACTTCCTTCTGGAATTTCTCAATAAGATGTTCATTTTCAGGCTTAAATAAATGTTTGAATCTGCCCTGTGGTCTCAAGAAGTCTTCAATTGGAAGTCTGTTCTTTGGTTCATAGTTAAGAATCCACTTGCCGTCTACAACTTCATATAAAGGCCAATAATTTGTTTCTACAGCTAATCTGCAGATTTCCATAATATCATCTTTCTGATATTTCCAACCTGTTGGACATGGTGCACATACATTTAAGAATGCAGGACCCTCTGTATAAATAGCTCTTTCAGCTTTTGTATGAAGATCCTTAAAGCCTTTGAAATATGTAGTCTGTGCAGCATATGGAACATCATGTGCTGCGATAATTGCTGCTAAATCTTTTCTGTACTGTTCCTTACCATTACACTGACTACCAACAGGTGTAGTTGTTGTATCAGCGTACATTGGTGTAGCTGATGAACGCTGTGTACCTGTATTCATATAAGCACCGTTGTCATAACAAACGTATGTATAATTTGTACCACGTTCCATTGCTCCTGATAATGACTGAATACCTATATCATAAGTACCACCATCGCCACCAAAGCAGATAAACTTATAATCATCTTTTAACTTGCCTTTTCTTTTCATCGCCTTGTATGCACCTTCAACACCACTCATTGTTGAACTTGCATTTTCAAAAGCACTATGAATGTAACTGTCTTCCCATGCTACATATGGATACTGGAATGATGATACATTTAAGCATCCTGTTGCACATCCTATAACTGCCTTGTCGCCTTCATGAAGCCCACGAAGTACATTTCTTGCACAAATTGTTGCTCCACAACCGGCACACATTCTGTGACCTGGAGCAAAACGTTCAGGCTTATTCATTGTTTCTTTAAAATTGTAACCCATTATTTTGCCTCCTTATCTCTAAGTCCCATATATCTGTATGTAGGACCGGTCTCACCTGTTTTTGCAATTTCTTCAAGAGTATCATAAACACCTCTCATATCGCCTACAGTAACATCTCTACCACCAATACCATACATAATATTGATAGCTTTTGCAGTACAGCCATTTGTGTACATAGCCTGCATTGTTTCAGCACCTACAGGACCACCGTTTGTTGAAAATGATTCACATCTGTCCATAACTGCAACTGCTTTACACTTCTTAAGTGATGTTGCAATTTCTTCTCCTGGGAATGGTCTAAATGATCTTATTTTTATAATTCCAACCTTTTTGCCAGCCTCTCTCATTTCATCTACAGCTTCCTTTGCTGTACCTGCTGCTGAACCAATAATAACCATTGCATATTCAGCATCATCCATTTTATATTCTTCAATCAAGCCATACTTACGACCTGAAATTTTTTCAAAATCTTTTGCTACATCTAAAATAACCTGTTTTGCATTTTCCATTGCGTGAGCCTGTGCTTTTCTTGATTCCATATAGTAATCAGACACAGCATAAGGTCCAACTGCAAATTTTTCTTCAGGATTTAAAAGATAATCAACAGGTTCTCTTTCGCCAACAAATTCTTTTACAGTCATGTCGTCTAAAATTTCCATGTTCATAACTGCGTGGCTTGTAATAAATCCATCCTGACAAATCATAATTGGAAGCATAACATCTTTATTTTCAGCGATGTTAAATGCCATAACCATGTTGTCGTAAGCTTCCTGATTATCTTCTGCATATAACTGAATCCAGCCTGAATCTCTTGCACCCATTGTATCCGAATGGTCGCAGTTAATGTTCAACGGTCCTGTTAAGGCTCTACAAACTGCTGCTAAAGCAACAGGTAATCTACTTGATGCTGCAACTCCTAAAACTTCCCACATAAATGCAAGACCAGCTGATGATGTAGCAGTTAAAGCTCTTGCTCCTGCTGCTGAGGCTCCCATTGCCGCACTCATTGAACTATGTTCAGATTCTACAGTAATAAACTCTGTGTCAACTAAACCATTTGATACATAGTTTGAAAAATACTGAGGAATTTCAGTTGATGGTGTAATAGGGAATGCCGGAAAAACATCAGGATTAATCTGTCTAAGTGCTGTTGCTACAGCTTCATTTCCTGATAAAAATACTTTCTTATGCATACTATTTCACCTCCATCTTAATTGCATTAAATGGACATGCCTTCACGCATATTCCACAACCCTTGCAATGATCTAAATCTATTGCCTGTCTCTTATAATCCTTTACAGGAATACAGCTGTCCGGACAAACCGGTACACATAAAAGACATTGTTTACATTTTTCTTCGTCAATTACAGGTGCTACACTTGTCCAATCTCCTGTAATAAACTCTCTTGTTGTGCCTGAACCGACAATTGTGTTACCTCTTGTAACATCCTGCCAGGCAACGTCCTGACCTAATTTTGTTATATCTGTCTTTGCCATTATTTAACCTCCCTTAAAGCTGTTCTAAGTGCTTCCATGTTTCCTTTGATTACTTCAGGCTTCTTGGCAAATTTGTGCTTAAATGAGCCTTCCATTTCGTTAAGGAATGTTTCATCTTCAATAACTCCTGTAACTTTTACAATTGCAGCAAGCATTGGTGTGTTAGGGAAGTTCTTTCCTAAAGTATCCATAGCGATTTTCTTTGCATCTACTGTGTATACTTTTCCTTTGTAACCTTTTAAGTGTGGAATAATCTCGTCTTTACTTCTTGATGTATTAATAAGTATTGCTCCATCTTCTCTTAATCCGGCAGTAACATCAACGATTTCTAATAAAGTTTCGTCAACAACTACTACATACTGTGGATCATAAATGTTTGAATGTACGCGAATTGGGTGGTCACTGATTCTGTCGTAAGCAGTGATTGGAGCTCCCATTCTTTCAGGTCCATATTCTGGAAATCCCTGTGCATTTTTTCCTGTTTTGAAAGCCACTTCTGCTAAAAGAAGGGCTGCTGTTTTGGCACCCTGACCGCCTCGGCCATGCCATCTGATTTCAAGAGTATCTTTCATATTTGTTATTCCTTCTTTACTATTTTTTCGTGTTAATGCATTAAAGTGCATTAATATTAATTATAAGTCAAAGATTTTGTAGTTTCAATAAGAGATTTAGGGAAATATAGAATATTTTGTTTATTTTCTCTGATGATTGTTGGTTAATTAAATGTGAAAATAAAAATACCTTAAAAACAGAGCTATATCTGCTTTAAAGGTATTTTTGTTTTATGTAGTCATGTTATTAAATTTCCTGCATGTCATCGCGAAACAATGCCATTATGTTAGACATTCTGGCATCCATAAATTCTTCATCATCTAAATCTACAGGTCTTACAACCAATTTTTCATAAAGATATTCAATTCCGCCTCTTGCATACGAATTAAACAAATCCATATTTTTTGTATACTGATATTCAGTTTTCGGACTTGTGTCAAAAGCTTCTCTTACTTTTTCTTCTGCCAATGAATCTGCCTTAATTATTGCATAGTCAGCCTTTAACCACTCGTTATGTATGTTAGTCAGGCTTACATTATCTCTAAACAAATTTTCAAAATAGTCATATACCATATCAACTGCAATTAAATCTTCACGTCCTTCTTCAATGGCAGTGATAACTGTTCCTTTTTCCTCGTTTGCAATAAACGTAAAAATACTTCTCTCGTTCTGTGCAACTTTTTCGCTTATGTTAAGGAGACTGTAGGCTGTTAAAGGAAGCATCGGAAAACAACCCTCTGCTACAATTTCCTTATAGTCTTTTTCGGTAAACATACCTTCAAAACATGGTATTTTGTATGACTTTTCTATAATTTCATTATTTACATCATTGTTGTAAATAAAATCTTTAAAACTTTCATCAGTCTTGTTAATTGCGTGCTTTATTATTTCAAATTATTCTGTGCCGATACAAGGAATCTGAGTTCCTTTAAACGCCCCTCAACACCTGTAAAGGCGTTAATCATTTCACTTGGCAAGGCACTTCCGTATTCTTTTATGCTTTTGTTAGCAGAAACAAATTTGTCCATGTATTGATTAAAACTGTCATAAGAAATTGCATCAGCAAACTTTTCATATTGTTCTCTGACCTTATCTGCATTTTTTTCTTTTAAATCTTTTACGGAAAATTTAATTCGTTCCCCATCTATTAAATATTTATTACCTGCACAATTCCACACTGATGAATTGTCGTATGTTCCTATTTCTTTATCCAATAATATTTCCAGTAAAAGTCTTTCTTCAGGAAATACTGGTCTTATATCTGTTGTAATTCTTCTTCCTTTGTCACCACAACACTCGCATATTTTGTCATACAATGGAACTTTGCAGTTTTCACACCAGTATATATCTGATTTTTCAAGTTCTGTTCTATCCCCACAAACCGGACAAACACTACTCTTTGTTCTAATGTTGTCTTTCGTGCATATATATTTAAGCAATATTTCTTCCCCTGTTTTTATAATGTTATTTAAACGATTCCGGTGACACATTCAAATAAGAACATAATTCCAAAAATTCCGATGCTGTAAAAACCACATCGGTCTTAGATAATTTAAAGCCACTAACTCCCGTGTCTTTTGAAATCTGTTCTATTGAAATATTATTCTGTTTTATGTATTCAACTAATTTTTCCGAAACATTATCTTTCTTTTTCATTTATGCCACCATCTGTGTTCTATTAAAAAATAAATGCTCCTATCGTCGCGCTTATTTTTCTGCTCTTTTTATAGATTTTATTTTTCTTTTTGCTTCGCAAAAAAAGCACTTCATTCTTCCAAAAATAAAATTAAGGTATGAGGTAAAAATAAATGCTCCTATCGTCGCGCTTATTTTTCTGCTCATACCTTATTATATTCTCTGTAGTCGAGAATTTCAATCTTTTGTTTCTCGTTTCAAAAAAATAGTTTGACGTAGTTATACGCATCATTTATTATAAGGAAAGAGGTGTTTTTTATAATGAAAAATGAAAATATTGCAAAGGTGCTTAAAGCGTACCGAAGAAGAAACAACTTAACAGTTCACCAGGTTTCTATTTTACTTGAAAACCAAAATATTAAGGCTGCCGACAAAACTATATATGGCTGGGAAAGTGGTCAGACGCAGCCTAATGCTGATACTTTGCTTACGTTGTGCGACATATATAATATTCACAACATTTTAGGAACTTTTGGTTATAATCGTGATTTAAATTTTAATATAACAAAGCATGAGGAAGAACTGGTTAAGCAATACAGACGCAATCCTAAATTGCAAAAAGCTGTAGACAAATTGTTAGATATTGAGTAATTGTTTTTCTTTTAATCCGAGAATTTCAATGGGAAGATTTTAATCTGAATATACATCTTAATGCAAGATTTTCAATATTAAGATTTTAATGTGAATATAAAAATCTCAATATAGGTATTTTAGCAACAGAATATAAACATTTAAAAGAATTAAAACAACGTTTTAGTTCTTTTTTTTCGGCATATTGTGTAAATGGTGTTATAATATTTCTACAACGATTTTTCATATACACTATTCTTATAGTATTTATTTTCAAAATTTTTTATTATACTTGGAAAGGAAATTTTTATCATGAAACGAATAGATTTTGAGAATGGTTCTGTTACAGGAAATATTTTAGGTGCTGCATTACCTATGCTTGTGGCTCAGGTTTTAAGCCTCCTTTACAACATTGTTGACAGAATATATATTGCAAGAATTCCACATGTGGGAACTACAGCTCTTGGTGCTGTTGGACTTTGTTTTCCAATTGTTGTAATTATAACTGCATTTAGCAATCTTTTTGGAAGTGGCGGTGCACCTCTTTTTTCTATTAAACGTGGCATGGGTGACGCAGAGAGAGCTAGAACTATTATGAATACCTCTTTTTCAATGCTATGTGTTAGTGCCTTTTTTATTATGACTCTTGGCATGGTTTTCGCAAAACCTCTATTAGTTATTTTTGGTGCTTCAGAAATCGCCCTAAAATATGCTTATCCATATATGATGATTTATCTTATTGGTACTTTACCATCAATGATTTCAACAGGTATGAATCCTTTTATTAATGCCCAAGGTTATGCCACTACCGGTATGTTGTCAGTTGCCGTTGGTGCTATATCCAACTTAATATTAGATCCTATTTTTATATTCGTTTTTGACATGGGTATTAAAGGTGCTGCCATTGCAACTGTGATTTCACAGATTTTCTCTGCTTTATTTGTATTTTATTTTCTTGAGAAAAAAGCTGAACTTAAAGTTAGATTTTTAAAAAGAAATGAATTTAGAAACTCCATTGACTACGCAAAAAACATCATCAGTCTTGGTACAGCAGGTTTTATTATGCAATTAACCAACAGTCTTGTTTCTATTTGTTGCAATCATGTGTTGTCAATTGTTGGTGGAGACGTTTACATTTCCGTTATGACAATTGTGTCAAGTCTCCGTCAGATGATTGAAACACCTATTTATGCAATTAATGAGGGAACTTCTCCTATTATTAGTTATAATTATGGTGCAAAAAGACCAAAGCGTGTCAAAAAAGCCGGTGCTGTTTTAATGACTCTTGTAATTGCATACACAATTGTTTTATGGAGTGTTATTATCATTGCACCCAAATATCTGATACTTTTATTTACATCAGACACTAATTTAATGGCAGATGCAATACCTGCTTTAAAAATGTATTTTGCTGCATTTATTTTTATGGATTTACAATATATAGGTCAGACAATATTTAAGTCTCTTAACAAAAAGAAACAGGCGATCTTCTTTTCTTTATTAAGGAAAGTCATTATCGTAGTTCCTTTAACTTACATACTTCCTTTTATGATGAAGCTTGGTCCACAGGGTGTTTTCATTGCGGAGCCAATCTCCAACGTAATCGGCGGTAGCATCTGTTTCACAACAATGCTACTTACAGTATTACCTGAACTGAAAAAAATGGAAGCCAATTAATTTTGACTTCCATTTTTAAATTTATATTTAATGCTATATTATTTATATATATCTCTCTAATTCTATATGCATATCTATTTTATTTGTTTTTATAAATTCTTATACTATTTTTACTCTTGTTTAGCCTTTACCTTTTTCATTTCTGACTTATGCATTCTTCTTGCCAAATAAACAAAAGGTGTATCAAGTAAACTTGTCGCAATAAAAATAACATAACTTGATATTACAATATTAATAATAGTTTTAACGCTATGTATTCCCCAGAAGGCAGCCAAATTAAATAATAAGTTATTTAAAAACTGAGAAATTAATGTTGAACCATTGTTTCTTAACCAAAGAAATTTGTACCTTGAGCCAAATTTCTTTTCAGTCCAATCCCACCATTTGTGATATGCCCACACATCAAATTCCTGTACAATTGCGTATACAAGCATGCTGGCAATCATTAATCTTGGTGTATTTGAGAATATTGTTTTCATTGCAGGCATTGCAAAATCTGATTTTGCAGGTGTGTAAAGTAACCACCACTGTGACAAAACTACAAAAAGTATTGATGTAGCTATACCTATATGTACTGCTGTTTTTGCTTCTTTCTTTCCATATATTTCACTGATAATATCAGTTACAAGGAAAGTTGATGCAAATAGTACATTTCCCAAAGTCATTTCCATTCCAAATGCAATAATTACAATTAAAACTTAAAGATTTGCTGCAATTGTTGCTATTGATGTAAAACAATATAAGCCCTGTTTCCCAAACACCTTTAAAAAAATTAGTGTGCTTCCATAAATAATTAAAACTGAAAGTAATAATAAAACTTCATTAGACATAATACTTATCCTCCTCTTTTTTGTAATTTACAGCTATAGCATTAATTTCTCTGCTAGCCGGTATAATGTCTTTATTTTTTCTGCGATTTCATCTTTTACGTATTTGCAATTGATTTTTCACAGTAAAAAACTAATTTGTTTTTTTCTTTCTCAACTATATCTACTCTTTGTTCTCTCCCACTCCGAAATCAGTGTTATTTAACAAAATATCCACTCTTTTATTATCCTTATACTTAGGACCTTTCTCCTCAATTCCTTTAACCAATACATTTTCCCTTAAATTATAGTCAAAGGTTTCAAGACCTAATTTAATAATGCTTTCTACACCAAGGTCCTCGAAACTTTTCTTAAAATCCTTAACATCATCTTTATGCATGTAATGACATTCAAAATGAATTGTTTTAATATTTTTCTCTAAACAAATCTTCTTTATTAAAGAAATTGTCTTTTCATCTAAATCAACAAAACTACCTGAATTAATAACTTCTAATTCATTATAAAGTCCTGTAACCTGCTCTAAAGCTTCTTTGTTAATCTTGTAGTTTGCTTCAATATCCAAACTGCTGTCTAAATGATAATCGCAAAATCTGCACTTACGCCATTTGCAGCCATCACCTACCAACATAACAATCTCTCTTGGGATATTCTACGCACCGAGCGCGTGTCCGTTCGCAACATTTTTCCTATTGCGCGAGTGTACATCTATAGTGGAACTTTTTCCTTTCCCACGAGTGCGCATCTATAGTGGAACTTTTTTTGTTTAATAATAAATTCTGAGAGAATTTCTTATTACAGAAAAAAAGAGCGCCACTAGGGCACTCTTTTTAAACCACATATGTGATTGTTTCCCTAGTTTTTTTTATAGACAGGATGGTTTCGAACTGTCTTATTTAATTAGTGTGAGATTATAATTTTCTACTATTCTTCTGTAACTTCAATTGTTTCAGAAACTTCTAATGTTTCATTTCCTTCTGCATCTTCAGAAACAGCTAAAACTTCTTCATCTTCTGAAACTGATAACACTTCTTCATCTTCAGGAACCTGATTCTTATCAGTGCTTAATTTTACTGAACGATATCTTTCAATACCTGTACCGGCTGGAATTAACTTACCAATAAGTACGTTTTCCTTAATACCAACAAGTGGATCAACCTTACCACTAATAGCAGCTTCTGTAAGAACTCTTGTTGTTTCCTGGAATGAAGCAGCTGACAAGAATGAATTTGTAGCAAGTGAAGCCTTTGTGATACCAAGCATAATCTGTGTACCTGTTGCTGGTTCCTTGCCCTGTGCTTCAAGTTCTTCGTTTACTTCATTGAAGTTAAGAACTTCAACAGTTGTTCCAGGTAAGAATTCTGAATCTCCTGCTGTATCAACCTTAATCTTCTTAAGCATCTGACGTACAATAACTTCAACGTGCTTATCGTTGATTTCTACACCTTGTAAACGGTAAACTCTCTGTACTTCACGAATCATGTAATCCTGTACTGCACGAAGTCCCTTAATCTTTAAGAGATCGTGTGGGTTGATACTACCTTCTGTAAGTTCATCACCTGCTTCAAGCATTGTACCATCAAGGATCTTAATTCTTGAACCATAAGGAATAAGATATGCCTTTGATTCTCCTGTTTCTTCGTTTGTTACAACAACTTCACGTTTCTTTCTTGTTTCTTTAATTTCAGCTCTACCACCGAACTCAGCAATAATTGCAAGTCCCTTTGGTTTTCTAGCTTCAAATAATTCTTCTACTCTAGGAAGACCCTGTGTAATATCATCACCGGCAACACCACCAGAGTGGAATGTTCTCATAGTAAGCTGTGTACCAGGTTCACCGATTGACTGAGCAGCAATAATACCAACTGCTTCACCAACCTGTACTCTCTGGCCTGTAGCCATGTTTGCACCATAACATTTAGCACAAACACCTACATGTGACTTACATGTAAGAATTGTTCTAATCTTAACTTTATCAACACCTGTAGCAATAATAGCTGCTGCTCTCTTAGGTGTAATCATATGATTTGCTTTAACAATTACATTTCCATCTGCATCATACATTGTTTCTGCTGCAGTTCTGCCTGTAATTCTTTCTTCAAGGCTTTCGATAACTTCGCTACCGTCCATTAATGACTCAATTTCCATATATGGAATTGCCTTGCCTTCACAACAATCAACATCACGAATAATTAAATCCTGTGATACGTCTACAAGTCTTCTTGTAAGGTATCCTGAATCGGCTGTTCTTAAGGCTGTATCTGACATACCCTTTCTAGCACCATGGGCTGAAATAAAGTATTCCAATACGTCAAGTCCTTCACGGAAGTTTGACTTAATAGGAAGTTCGATAGTCTTACCTGTTGTATCAGCCATCAAACCACGCATACCGGCAAGCTGTTTAATCTGCTTGTCAGAACCACGGGCTCCTGAGTCGGCCATCATAAAGATGTTGTTGTATTTATCAAGCCCACCAAGAAGGGCTGTTGTAATCTGGTTATCGGCTTCCTGCCATGTTTCGATTACTTCTTTGTATCTTTCCTCATCTGTTAAGAAACCTCTGCGGAAATGCTTTGTAATCTTATCTACTGTCTTTTCAGCTTCTGCTAAGATAGTCTTCTTAGCTTCAGGTACTGTCATATCTGAAATAGATACTGTCATGGCTGCTCTTGTTGAGAACTTGTAACCCATAGCCTTGATGTTATCAAGAACTTCTGCAGTCTTTGTAGCACCATGATTGTTGATTACTTTTTCAAGAATCTGCTTTAAGCCTTTCTTTCCTACGTGGAAATCAACTTCGAACTTAAGGTAATCTTCATCAGTTTCTCTCTTAACAAAGCCTAAATCCTGTGGAAGAATTTCATTGAATAAGCAACGTCCAAGTGTTGTTGAAATAACGCCTTCAACTTCTTCTCCCTTACCGTTAAATACTTTTCTCTTAACTCTAATCTTCTGGTGAAGAGAAATATCACCATTTTCATAAGCCAAAATAGCCTGGTTTTCATCACTAAAGTAATGTCCTAAAACGTCAATAGGTTCACATACTACAATTCTGTCTCCAGCGTCATATCTGATATAATCATGTGTACCTAACTTACCTGCATCTAATGCTTCCTTAATTTCTTCTTCTGAACCGTAAAGCTTATCACCTGCCTGGGCAACGATTTCTTCATCCCTAGAATGATCAACCATCTTATCCATTGTTAAATAGTAAATTCCAAGTACCATATCCTGTGAAGGAACTGCTACAGGAGCACCATCTGATGGTTTCAACAAGTTGTTAGGTGAAAGAAGTAAGAATCTACATTCTGCCTGTGCTTCTACTGAAAGTGGAAGATGGACAGCCATCTGGTCACCATCAAAGTCGGCATTGAAGGCTGTACATACTAATGGATGTAACTTAATAGCTCTACCTTCTACTAATACAGGTTCGAACGCCTGAATACCTAATCTATGAAGTGTAGGAGCTCTGTTTAACATAACAGGATGTTCTTTAATTACTTCTTCAAGTACATCCCAAACTTCTGTCTGAAGTCTTTCTACCATCTTCTTAGCAGCCTTAATGTTATGTGCTGTACCCTGTTCTACTAATTCTTTCATAACGAATGGCTTGAATAATTCGATAGCCATTTCTTTTGGAAGACCACACTGGTAAATCTTAAGTTCAGGTCCTACTACGATAACCGAACGTCCTGAATAGTCAACACGCTTACCAAGTAAGTTCTGACGGAAACGTCCCTGCTTACCTTTAAGCATATCTGAAAGTGACTTAAGAGGTCTGTTACCAGGTCCTGTAACCGCTCTACCACGTCTACCATTATCAATTAAAGCATCAACAGCTTCCTGAAGCATTCTCTTTTCATTTCTGATAATAATTTCAGGTGCGCCTAACTCAAGAATTCTCTTAAGACGGTTGTTTCTGTTGATAATTCTTCTGTATAAGTCATTTAAGTCAGATGTAGCAAATCTACCACCCTCTAACTGAACCATAGGTCTGATATCTGGAGGAATTACAGGAATTACATCCATAATCATCCATTCAGGCTTGTTTCCTGAGCTTCTAAATGCCTCAAACACTTCAAGTCTCTTAACAATCTTAGCCTTCTTCTGACCTGTAGCTTCAAATAATTCAGCTTTTAATTCTTCAGCTTCTTTTTCAACATCGATGCTCTGAAGCAATTCTTTAACTGCTTCAGCACCCATGCCTACTCTAAACTTTCCACCAAATTCTTCATAAGCTTCTCTATATTCTTTTTCTGATAAAACCTGCTTATATTCTAATGTTGTATCCATTGGATCAAGCACTATATATGAAGCAAAGTATAATACCTTCTCTAAAATTCTTGGTGAAATGTCAAGGATAAGTCCCATTCTTGAAGGGATTCCTTTAAAGTACCAAATATGTGATACAGGAGTTGCCAAAACAACACAACCCATACGTTCACGACGAACGCTTGATTTTGTCACTTCAACACCACATCTATCGCAGACTACACCTTTATATCTGATTTTCTTATATTTACCACAATGACATTCCCAGTCCTTATTAGGTCCGAAAATCTTTTCACAGAATAAACCGTCCTTTTCAGGCTTTAATGTTCTGTAGTTAATTGTTTCCGGTTTTGTTACTTCGCCTAAAACTTCTTTGTCGCCTACTTTTCTAGTAGCCCACTTTCTGATTGTTTCCGGTGAAGCAAGACCGATTTTAATTTTATCGAATGCAAGCTGTTCACTTACGTTTACATCTGCCATGATCAAATCTCCCTTCTATTAATTTTCCTGACCATCTTCAAATACTGTTCCATCAGCATTAACTGTCTGAAGTTCTTCTCCAACAAATTCCTGTGTATGATATCCAGCCTTAGCAAAATCCTGGCTGTCTTCTTTATTCTGACTATAATTCTTGCTGTCGTTATTTAAGATAGCATTAAAGCTTGTTTCACCATAATCAATGCTTTCTTTTAATTCAACAACATTATTATCTTTGTCTAATACGTTAATATCAAGTGCTAATGCCTGAAGTTCTTTTACAAGTACCTTGAATGATTCAGGAACACCCGGCTGAGGGATGTTTTCACCCTTAATAATTGCTTCGTAAGTCTTAACACGTCCTACAACGTCATCTGACTTAAATGTTAAGATTTCCTGTAATGTATATGATGCACCGTAAGCTTCAAGTGCCCAAACTTCCATTTCACCGAATCTCTGTCCACCGAACTGAGCTTTACCACCAAGTGGCTGCTGAGTTACTAATGAGTAAGGACCAGTTGAACGAGCATGAATCTTATCATCTACTAAGTGGTGAAGTTTCAAGTAATGCATGAAACCGATTGTTACAGGGTTATCGAAATATTCACCTGTTCTACCGTCTCTAAGTCTAACTTTACCATCTCTAGCAATTGGAACGCCCTTCCATTCTTCTCTATGATCAAGGTGTTCTTCTAAATACTGCATAACTTCCGGTTTTAATACGTCTTTGTACTTAGCAACAAAGTCTTCCCATTCTGTATTTGCATAATCGTTTGCAAGTTCAAGAGTATCCATAATGTCATACTCGTCTGCACCGTCAAATACAGGAGTTGCAATGTTAAATCCTAATACTTTAGCTGCAAGGCTTAAGTGGATTTCCAATACCTGTCCAATGTTCATACGTGAAGGTACACCTAATGGGTTAAGTACAATATCAAGTGGTCTACCATTTGGTAAGAATGGCATATCTTCAACTGGTAATACTCTTGAAACTACACCCTTGTTACCATGACGACCAGCCATCTTATCACCTACAGAGATTTTTCTCTTCTGTGCAATATAAATACGAACTGATTCGTTTACGCCTGGAGCTAATTCGTCTCCGTTTTCTCTCTTGAATACCTTAGCATCAACAACGATACCTGTTTCACCATGAGGAACCTTAAGTGATGTATCTCTTACTTCTCTTGCTTTTTCTCCGAAAATAGCTCTAAGTAATCTTTCTTCTGGTGTAAGTTCTGTTTCACCCTTTGGTGTAACCTTACCAACAAGAATATCACCTGCTCTTACTTCAGCACCAATTCTAATGATACCTCTTTCATCAAGGTCTTTTCTTGCTTCATCACCAACACCTGGTACATCATTTGTGATTTCTTCAGGTCCAAGTTTTGTATCTCTTGCTTCTGTTTCGTATTCTTCTATATGAATTGATGTATAAACATCATCCTGAACTAATCTTTCACTAAGAAGTACAGCATCTTCGTAGTTATAACCTTCCCATGTCATGAAACCAATAAGTGGGTTCTTACCAAGAGCGATTTCACCGTTTGATGTTGAAGCACCGTCAGCGATAACTTCGCCTGCTTCTACATGGTCACCCTTGAAAACAATGTTTCTGTGGTTATAGCAGTTACTCTGGTTACTTCTTGCAAATTTTGTTAAGTGGTATGATTCTTTTTCTCCATTATCATCATACTTAATAACAATTTCTCTTGCTGTTGACTTTTCAATTACACCTGCACGTTTTGCAACAATACAAACACCTGAGTCAACGGCTGCCTTTCCTTCCATACCTGTACCAACTACAGGAGCTTCTGTAGTGATAAGTGGAACTGCCTGACGCTGCATGTTTGATCCCATGAGGGCACGGTTAGCATCATCGTTCTGTAAGAAAGGAATCATTGATGTAGCTACAGAGAATACCATTCTAGGAGAAACGTCCATAAGGTCAATTCTCTTCTTGTCAAACTGTGATGTTTCTTCTCTGAAACGACCTGATACGTTCTTATTAATGAAGTAGCCGTTTTCATCTAATGGTTCGTTAGCCTGTGCTACTGTATATGCATCCTCTTCATCTGCTGTAATATATACAACTTCATCTGTAACTCTTGGGTTTTCAGGATCTGACTTATCAACAACTCTGTAAGGAGCTTCAATAAATCCATACTCATTTAATCTTGCGAAAGATGCAAATGAGTTAATAAGACCGATGTTAGGTCCTTCAGGTGTCTCGATAGGACACATTCTTCCGTAGTGAGTATAGTGAACGTCTCGAACCTCGAATCCGGCACGATCTCTTGAAAGACCACCAGGTCCTAACGCTGATAAACGTCTCTTATGTGTCAACTCACCAAGTGGGTTATTCTGATCCATGAACTGTGACAACTGTGAACTTCCGAAGAATTCCTTAACAGCTGCAGTTACAGGTTTAATGTTAATTAATGTCTGTGGAGAAACTCCTTCAAGATCCTGTGTTGTCATTCTTTCACGAACAACTCTTTCCATTCTTGAAAGACCAATTCTGTACTGGTTCTGAAGTAATTCACCTACAGCACGAATACGTCTGTTTCCTAAGTGGTCAATGTCATCAACACTTCCGATACCGTATTCAATGTTTAATAAGTAGTTAATTGATGCAAGGATATCTTCCTTTGTTATATGCTTTGGAACTAATTCGTGAGCATTTCTCTTAATAGCATCCTTTAACTCTTCTTCTGTTTCATTTTCTGCTAAAATTTCAGCAAGTACAGGATAGTAAACATTTTCTAAAATTCCTAATTCCTTGCAATCAAAATCAACATAAGCGTTAATGTCAACAGCCATGTTTGATAATACTTTTTCATTCTTAACGTCTGTCTGAATCATTACTGATGGAACAGCTGCATTCTGAATGTCTGTAGCAAGTTCTTTTGTTACTTTAGTTCCAGCTTCTGCTAAAACTTCACCTGTTGTTGTATTAATAACATCTTCTGCTAAAAACTGACCAACAATTCTGCTCTGGAAAGCAAGTTTCTTGTTGTATTTATATCTACCTACTCTGGCAAGATCATATCTTCTTGCATCAAAGAACATACCTGAAATAATAGCTTCAGCACTATCAACACTAAGTGGTTCACCTGGACGAATCTTCTTATATAATTCTAAAAGACCACTTTCGTAATCATCACTTGAATCCTTTTCAAAAGTAGCAAGAAGTTTTTCTTCTTCACCAAATAAATCAATAATTTCTGCATTTGTTCCAATACCTAATGCTCTAATAAGAACTGTTACAGGAACTTTTCTTGTTCTATCTACACGTACATAGAAAACATCATTAGAATCTGTTTCGTATTCTAACCATGCACCACGGTTAGGAATTACCTGTGATGTATATAATTCCTTACCTACCTTATCGTGTCCAATAACATAGTATATACCCGGTGAACGAACTAACTGGCTGACAATTACACGTTCTGCACCATTGATTACAAATGTACCTGTTGCAGTCATAAGTGGTAAATCACCCATGAAAATATCATGTTCTGTAAATTCACCTGTTTCCTTGTTGTGGAGTCTTACTTTTACCTTTAAAGGTGCGGCATAAGTTGCGTCTCTTTCTTTACACTCTTCAATAGTGTACTTTTTATCTTCTTCACATAATTTGAAGTCAATAAATTCAAGACTTAAGTTTTGGGCATAATCCTCAATAGGGGATATATCATCCAATACTTCTTTTAGACCTGTAGTAAGAAACCATTCATATGAATCTCTTTGAACTTCAATAAGATTTGGCATTTCAAGAACTTCTTTTGATCTTGAATAGCTCATACGAATACCTTTTCCTGCCTTAACAGGAGTGATTCTGTTCTTCTCCATCGACGTTACTCTCCTTGTCTTAATATAATTAAAAATTTTGTTGCTATCACTTAATTTTATTAGTTCTTTGGTTTTTATGTAAACCAAAATGCTCTCATTTGGGCGCAATACGCCCTTTAATGCATAGCATATTTGAATTTACCATTTTTTTCTTAAAAAGTCAAGACTTTATTTTTTTGACTTCCCTAAAAATCGCAAATTAAAATTTGCAAAAATTATCATTTTACTCAAAGGTATCTATTTTATGTGAGGGATTACTCCCAAGCTTGACAAAGAGCCTCTTTTATACGTAAAAAGGGAACCGGATATTCTCCGATTCCCTTAAATTCTCTTTTTTATCAGATTAGTTTATAACTACTTAAGAGTTACAACTGCTCCAACTTCTTCTAACTGGCTCTTAAGTGCTTCAGCTTCTTCCTTAGAAACACCTTCCTTAACTACCTTAGGAGCTCCGTCAACTACTTCCTTAGCTTCCTTAAGTCCTAAACCAGTTGCATCCTTAACTGCCTTGATAACCTTAACCTTCTGATCACCAACTTCTGTTAATTCAACGTCGAATTCTGTCTTTTCTTCAGCTGCTCCGCCTTCTGCACCTGCTGCTGCAACTACAACACCTGCTGCTGCTGATACACCAAATTCTTCTTCACATGCCTTTACAAGGTCATTTAATTCTAATACTGTTAAACCTTTAATTACTTCAATGATTTCTTCTGTTGTCATTGTAAATTCCTCCTAATTATTCTAATTTTATTGAATGTTCATAAACTTATGTCCATTTTTTAATTGTTTCTTAATTTCTATGCTGCTTCTTCGTCTTTTTCAGCAATCTGCTTAATAACACGAGCGAAGTTTGTAATTGGTGACTGCATAGAACCAAGTAATTTTGAGAGAAGTACTTCTCTTGATGGGATAGATGCAATCTGAGCAATTCCTGCCTGATCATAGTAAACACCGTCTACTACACCACCCTTGATTTCTAAAGCTTCAGCTGTCTTAGCGAATTTTGCTAATACTCTAGCTACTGCTGTAGCATCATCTTTACATACTGCAATAGCAGTAGGTCCTTCAAGATGCTGAGCTAAATCTGCAAATTCAGTATCCTTAATTGCAAAATTAATCATTGTGTTCTTGTATACTTTGTATACAACACCAGCTTCTCTTAACTGCTTACGAAGTTCTGTATCTTCAGCAACAGTTAATCCACGATAATCAACTACAACTGCTGTAGCTGCGCCATTAAGTAATTCTGAGATTTCTTCAACGATAGGTTGCTTTAACTCTACTTTTGCCATGAATGTTTTCCTCCTTATTTATTTTAGGTCGTCAACTTCATTGCACGAATTTATATTTCTTATAATATAAGAAACCTCTCTGCCTAAAGACAGAGAGGTATAAAGTCTTGTTTGTTAACTTAATCCCTCGGTAGGCGACAATCATTCTCGCACTTACATTCGTAGCTGATAAATCAGCGACAAATACCTACTGTCTTCGGCAATTGGTTTTCAACCACTTGTGCATATTAGCACAATATTATTTTATTGTCAACTAAGTTTACAATATTTTGTCAGTGCGCATTAGAAACACTTTCTAATGCAATTAGGCAAAATCTAATTAAGCATTAGCACTTGTAAGCTTTGTTGGGTTAACCTTTACTCCAGGTCCCATTGTTGATGTAAGTGTAACAGTCTTAAGGTAAGCACCCTTAACTGCTGCAGGCTTAACTTTAATGATAGCATCCATTAATGCGTTGAAGTTTTCTGTAAGCTGTTCTTCTGTAAATGAAGCCTTACCAACTGGAACGTGAATAATGTTAGCCTTATCAAGTCTGTATTCAATCTTACCAGCTTTGATTTCTTCAATAGCCTTTGTTACATCCATTGTTACTGTACCTGCTTTTGGGTTAGGCATTAAGCCCTTAGGTCCAAGTACACGACCAAGTCTACCAACAACACCCATCATGTCAGGTGTAGCTACAACTACGTCAAAGTCGAACCAACCTTCGTTCTGGATCTTTGGAATTAATTCTTCGCCACCTACGAAATCAGCTCCTGCTGCTTCTGCTTCATCAGCCTTAGCACCTTTAGCGAAAACTAAAACCTTAACAGTTTTACCTGTTCCGTTAGGTAATACTACAGCACCACGAATCTGCTGATCTGCATGACGTCCGTCACAACCTGTTCTGATGTGGCATTCTATTGTTTCATCAAATTTTGCAACTGCACTTTTCTTTACTAAAGAAATTGCTTCTTCTGTATCATACTGAGCAGCTCTATCAATAGTCTTTGCTGCATCAATATACTTCTTACCTCTCTTCATTTAAACCTCCTCGTGGTAATAACGGATATACCTCCCACGTTTTTTCAATTCTTTTTTCGATTAAATTATTGCCTTTAGTCGATTAGTCTTCAACCTTAATTCCCATGCTTCTAGCAGTTCCTGCGATCATGCTCATAGCTGATTCAATGTTTGCAGCGTTAAGATCCTGCATCTTTGTTTCAGCAATCTGCTGTAAGTCTGCTTTAGAAATTGTAGCAACCTGTTCTTTTAATGAATTGCCTGCACCTTTTTGGATTTTGCAAGCCTTCTTTAATAAAACTGCTGCAGGTGGAGTCTTTGTTACAAAACTAAAACTCTTGTCCTGATATACAGTGATAACTACAGGAATAATCATTCCAGGCTGATCAGCTGTTCTTGCGTTGAAGTCCTTTGTGAACTGAACGATGTTTAATCCCCACTGTCCAAGTGCTGGACCAACTGGTGGAGCTGGTGTTGCTTTGCCAGCTTCGATTTGCAATTTAATGTATCCTTCTACTTTCTTTGCCATCTTTCGGCACCTCCTAAAAATTGTGGTATTATCGGGAACCCCTCCCACTGCTTCACGATGCACCGTGAAACATTCTTCTATAAGTGTAATTATACACTTTCATAAAACCTAAAAGGCTTTATTTCAACTTTTTAACTTCGTTAAAGTTTAACTCTACCGGAGTTTCTCTACCAAACATGTCCACATTAATTGTAACTGTCTGTCTTGTTTCATCAATACGTTTGATTTCTCCGGCTGTTCCGGCCCAAACGCCTGCGATAACATTAACCATTTCTCCCTCTTCAAAATCAACGTTGATTCTTTCGTTAGTTTTGACACCAAGAGTCATCATTTCATCTTCTGTAAGAGGAACTGGCTTTGACCCCGGACCTACGAATCCTGTAACACCTCTGGTATTTCTTACAACATACCATGTGTCATCATTCATAACCATGTTTATAAGCACGTATCCAGGGAAAAGTTTCTTTTCCGAAACTTTCTTTACTCCATTTTTCAATTCTACCACTTCCTGTGTTGGAACTGATACTTCTAATATCTGATCCTGCAATTTTCTATTTTCAATAGATTGCTCGATATTAGTCTTTGCTTTATTTTCATAACCTGAATAAGTATGAACAACATACCAATTTGCCTCTGCCATTTACTCACCTCTTATTTATTCTTATTAACCAATAATTCCATTAAGACCGAACTGTATTAACTGATCGATCAAACCAATAAGAACTCCCATAATAAGAGTGACTATTACAACAACAACAGTCTGTCTTACGATTGATGCTTTTGTTGGCCAGATAATTTTTGAAAATTCAGCTTTTAAACCAGTAAACCAATTTTTTAAGCCTGATTTTTTCTTTGCTTCTGCCATAATTCCACCTCCAATAGACTATTTTGTTTCTTTGTGTAATGTGTGCTTCTGACAGAATTTACAATACTTCTTTGTTTCAACTCTATCTGGATGTGTTTTCTTATCCTTAGTTGTATTATAATTTCTCTGCTTGCATTCTGTACATTCTAATGTAATCTTTGTTCTCATGAGTTTCACCTCCGCTTTATTCTATCCTAAGGGTACTTCTTTGTAATATTTAGCAATAAATTAT
>NZ_DBLZZO010000024.1:0-46074 GCF_057858645.1 Eubacterium sp. | reverse complement strand
ACCGGTTACCGGATGCGGACCAGGTTTAATAAGTTTATCAATCTGCCGGAACTGATACACCTGTTTAAAGAAGTGGCAGACATCATTCTGCCTGATATGCTGGATATTAAGCGGCCAGAATTAAAGGACGGAAAATATAAGGTTGTAGTATCGGAAGCCTCTGATTATGTCAAAGAACGTATGCAGGAAATGGTGGAAAGGGCAGAAGCAATCCATAGAGGTGTGGTAGATCCAAAGGACGACAATATGCTCCGCATTACCGGGGAAGCAAGGCTTTTGGGTACAGATCCCCGGCTTTTGGACAGTTATGCTCCGGTAGATTCGGATTCCAAACTGAATAAAGCAATAGAAAACATTTACCAGGAATATGTACAGTCCCAGGAACAGAAAGGAACCCAGATTGTTTTTTCGGATATTGGGACACCCGGACCTGGAAAAGCGTTTACCGTCTATGATTATTTAAAACAGGAACTGATTACCAGAGGTGTTCCAGAGGAAGAAATCTGCTTTATCCATGATGCAAAAACAGATGAACAGAGGGACCGCATGTTTTCTGATGTCAGAGCCGGCAGAAAAAGGATTATTATAGGAAGTACCGAAAAACTGGGGGTAGGAACCAATATCCAGACCAGAATGGTGGCGGCTCATCATATCGACTGCCCCTGGAAACCTTCTGATATTGAACAGCGGGAAGGGCGCATTATCCGCCAGGGGAATGAAAATGAGGAAGTCAATATTTACCGCTATGTAACGAAGGGTTCTTTTGATGCTTATTTATGGGGCATTGTAGAAACAAAACAGCGGTTTATCAGTCAGGTATTTACCAGCCGGGAACTGGCAAGGATCTGTGAGGATATAGATGAAACCGTATTAAATTTTGCAGAGATTAAAGCGGTAGCTTCTGAAAATCCCCTGATTATGGAAAAAATACAAGTGGATAATGAAGTGGCACGTCTGAGAATTTTAAAAGCTGCACATGAAGGGAAACGGTTTGCCCTGCAAGACGCGGTCACTTTCCAGTATCCGAAAAGGATACAAAGCCTGAAGGGAGAACTGCAATTACTTCAAAAGGATTTGGAGCGCAGGAACCAGGCTATGGAAGTACAACAGGGGTTTGCAATCACGCTGCAGGGAAAAGTTTATGAGAAACACAAAGAAGCAGGCGAAGTTCTGCGTGGGATCATAGAAGGGGTGACGGCTTTTACCAGGCACGAAGTCGGTATGTATAAGGGGTTTCAGGTATCTGTCCAGAATGATATGCTGGGGCCGATCTTGTTTCTTCAGGGAGAGAAGGAGTATAGTGTGGAGTTAAAAAGCAGTGACTCCGGTAACATGGTCCGTATAGAAAACCGCTTGAATGCCCTTGATAAAGCAGTGGAGGAGGTTCAAAAAGAGATTAAGACCTGCGAAAATGAAATAAAAAATGCAAAGCAGGAATATGAAAAGCCTTTCCCGTATGAGGAGCTTTTAAAAGAAAATATTACCCGGCAGATGGAGATTGATGCAGAACTGGAAATCAAGGACCAGGAGGAGTGTATGGAAGTGCAGGAGGAAACTAAAAATCTTCCATGCCAGACAGCAGTTCGGTAACGAAAAATAGAGTAGAAAAGGAGATCACAATATGGAATATAATATCAGAGTATATAAACCGGAATTGAAACAGGAAGAAGGAAAAATCAATAACCTGAAAGGATTTGCTACCATTACCTTTGATGAGGCCTTCTGTGTGAAAAGCCTTGCAATTAAAGAGTCCTCGAAAGGAAATCTGTATCTCGATATGCCCCGTTACAGAGATTATGAAACAGGGGAGTATGTTCCTTTTTTCCGGTTTACCGATAAGGAATTTCAAAAGGAAGTGTTGGATACCGTAAGGGAAGCCTATGAGAATATGACAGAAACGAAAACAGACTGCAAGGGCAGTTGGGGAGAGGAAGAGCTGTATTACAATCTGAGTGTAAATCCGGTACAGGGAAGCGATACATTTAAGGCAGATGTTGCCATTCGTCTGCAGGACGTATTGGCAATCCAGCAGCTTCATGTGATCCAGGCATGGAACGGAAAAACTTTTGTAGGTATGCCTCAGAAAAATTCTGCAAAAGGAGAACGGGAGGACATTGCCCATGCAGTCAATGCAGAATTTAAGGCAGATTTGGAAAGTGCAATCATGGACGAATACAATAAAAAGATGGAATATGCCAAAAGCCAGAAACAGCAGCGAAGAGGGAGATAGGAGCTATTCATAAAAAGACTGGTATTTTTGGAACAATAATGGTAGAATGAAGAAAATATCAGCATGGGAGGAAACAGTATGCCAAGACGTAAAAAAGTAGAAAATCTTTCTCTTGAAGAAATGCTTATGAAGACAGAACAGGAGATTAAAACAACAGAGGCAGAATTAAAAGAACTGCGTTTGAAAGCAAAAGAACTTAGGAAGAAGATTGAAGATAAACAAAAAGATGAAATCTTTAGCGCCTTACTTGCTTCCGGAAAAACGGTGGAAGAGGTAATGACATATTTAAAATCCGGTAATGAAGAAAAAGCGGAATAAAATAAAGGAAAATGCCGTTACGGGTGATATTAAAACCTGTAGCGGCATTTTTCTTATTTAGGAGAGTCTGAGTTGATAAGCCAAACTTCAAAGGTACTGCCTACATGAAGGGTAGAAAACACGTGGATAAAGCCATATTGCCGGCTGATAATGTCTTGCGCCAGATGAAGCCCAACACCAACTCCCGGAAAGCTTTTGACAGAAGGAGAGCGGTAGAAGCGTTGGAAAAGTTTAGGGATTTCCGATTCTTTGATGCCGATACCGGAATCAGTGATTGCTATTTTGGTATAGTTTTCCAGGGTAAAAAGTTCTATGGAAATATGTCCATTTTCATTCGTGTATTTTACAGCATTATCCAGGATATTATACAGCGCTTCGGAAGTCCATTTGGGATCATGATACGCCTTAAAGTCTTCTGAATAATTAAAAGTTATTTGAATGTTCTTCTGATCAGCCGCTAAAACGATATTTTCCAGAGCCATGAGAATGGTGTCACCAATCGTTTGATAACTTGGGGATAGTTTTATCACACCTGTTTCCAAACGGGATATTTTTACAAGGGAAGAGATTAAAAATTCCAGTTTGTTCAGATGTGCAGTATTGGTGTGAAATAAGGTCTGTAGTTCCTGCGGTTTTGTAATGGCTTTTTCCATAGCGGACTCTGTCAGGCGCAGCGTGGTCATGGGGGTTTTTAACTGATGAGAAATATCAGAAATTAGCTGCTGGAGCTGTACCTTTTCGGCATTTACAGAATTTTTAGTGTTTTCCAATATACTGTACAGTCTTCCTAAATGATGGTTGATCTGTGATAGTAAAGTTTCGTCATACTTTTCATCAGGGGAAAAATAGGTTCCTTCAATCATACTGTCCAATGTTTTATGAAGTTCACGAGTAAACAAGGTGAGCTTGTGGAAAATCGTACAAAAGAGAATAAATACACAGATAAGCAGAAGGAAAGTGAAAATGGTAAAAAGCAAAAATACTTTAGGGTCTGACGTAAGTGTACGTAATATGATACAGGTTCCTGAAAATATCAACAGAAATAGCAGGGAAACTATAATATATACTTTTTTTAAAGAAAATGTTTTTTTCATATTAATCACCTATCCACATATATCCGGTTCCATAGATTGTTTTTATATAACGATGCCCGCTGGCTTCGATTTTCTTTCGGAGTCTGCTGATGGCAGTATTTAGGGAAGTATCACCTACAAAGTTTTCGGAGAAATCCCAGAGATGCTCAAGAAGCTGATCCCGTTTTAAAATATGCTTTTTATTCACAATAAAATATTGCAGAATACGGTACTCCAAAGGGGATAATTCCAGGGGAACTTTGTCCAGTGTCGCAGTCATTTGCGAGAAATTGATGCAGAGATTACCGTCTTCATATACGGTTTCCTTTTGTTTTTCTGTGATATATTTTGTTAAAACAGCTATTTTCTTTTGTAAGACGACAGGTGAAAAAGGCTTTGTAATATAGTCATCAGCACCCAGGTCAAATCCTTTCACTATGTCATTTTCTAAATCATTTGCGGTTAAAAAGATAATACTGGCAGTTGATTTTTCTTTCAACTCTGAATATAATTCAAATCCATTTCCGTCAGGAAGGTTAATATCCAAAATCAGAAGAATGTAATGATACTGTTTTAAATATTCAAAGGCTTCTTTTGCATTATATGCAGAGTCAACAGTATAGCCCGCTGTCCGCAAGTTATAAGCCAGGGTATTATTTAAGGAGAAATCATCTTCAATAATTAAGATACGGTGCATAGTTTCCCACTCCTTCTGTTCTAAATTTCTAAGTTTTTCTATACCATAAAGAGCGTTTACGGTTTTCAAGATGTATTATAATTGTAAAAAATACAAAAGTAAATAATGATTTTTTTCAGATAAAATATTTTTTCAAATGCACTAATTGTAATAATTTGGTAAGAATCGGCGGATATACTGATAAGAAAAAAGAGGAGGTACTAGATATGAGGTGTAAAAAACTAGGGGTACTTTTGGCAATGGTTTTGGTAGGTGTTTCCGCAGCACCGGCATGGTCGGTATCGGCGGCAGAAACTCAGGATTTACCGCAACAGGTTCTTGATATTTCCAACGGTTCAGATGAAATTTACGGACCAGGCGCACCGATTGAGCATGTAGAAAATCCTGATGAGCGGTTTAGCAGTGGCGGTGTAGATCATACACATCAGTATATCGTATCGAATGCCTTGAAGATTTTAAATAATGATAAAGGTTCCAGTATCTTAAATACAAAAGCTGCTATGATATGTGAATATACGGATTGGCCAGATGTATTAGGAAATGAAACCGATTATGGAACGTTTGCAGGACATTTCTATGATCCGGATACCGGAAAAAACTGGATGGGACAGAAAAATCCTACAGCACGAACCAGAGCAGAAACCTATTATCAAAGTGCAGTTGCAGCATATAAAGATGGATATACAGATAAGGCTATGGAATACATAGGAAAAGGAACACATTATGTATCAGATTTGAATGAGCCACATCATGCGTCTAATCTGACAGCAGTAAACAGTAATCATTCAGATTTTGAAAAGTATGTGGACAAACACCGTACCGAATATACCATAGCAGGGAACAGTTTTGGTGCAGATGTTTATAGCAGCGCTGAGAATACAGCAGTAGGAGATATGCTTTATAGCGCTGCAAAAGACGCTAAAACACTGGCTGGAATGGCACAGAATAAGGATACCTATGACTCAGCCGGAAATCAGTCAGTCCAAAATGCAATAAAGACAGTAAGTAAATATATTTATAAATTTGGCAAGGAAGTAGGTATTTACTAAATAAGATGATTTGTGGTGACGTCACACTTTAAAATCATAAAATATCAAGGAAGGAGGACGGGGCAATGAAAGAACTGGAAAAGAAAATGCAGAATGAAAACTTTGATGTAGAAGTACAGTATTGTGATCCTGATGATTGCAACTATGATTGTATGGTTTCAGAAAATCATTGCAATTCGCATATTTCAACTTTGATGTAGAATCAATCTGAAAGCCTAAATATATGTGAAGGGGAACAAGAGATGAAAGAATTAGAAAAGAAAATGCAAAATGAGAATTTTGATGTAGAAGTACAGTATTGTGATCCAGACGATTGTACTCATGACTGTCTGATTGCACCAGATCATTGTAATACACATATTACACCTTATTGGTAAAATCCAATTAAAGTAGTTTCTGAATTTTATCAGTAAAATGAAGGGGACATTTTCTCTATTATGAGTTAAATGTCCCCTTTTTATTTTTTTTGTTCAGGTAATAATTCGGTAAGAATTAGGGGGTATGATAAATTAAAACAAGGAGAGGTGAGAAACATGGAATTGGTTAAAACATCAGATTTAAAAAAGTATTATCGCACCGGAGAGATTTGCGTAAAGGCATTAGATCAGGTCAATCTTTCGGTTGAAGAAGGCGAGTTTATTGCTGTCGTTGGACCGTCAGGCTGCGGAAAGACAACATTATTAAATATGCTGGGTGGATTGGATAATCCGACAGAGGGAACGGTTCTGATACATGGAAAAGATATAACAAAAATGAAATCAGAAGAACTAACGGTGTATCGAAGAAAACATATCGGATTTGTATTTCAGAATTATAATCTTCTTCAAACACTGAATGTAAAAAGCAATATACTGTTACCACTTTATTTAGGGAACAGTAAAATTGATGAAGCATATTTTGAAGAAATTGTAGAAATCCTGGGTATTAAAAATAAGTTAAAAAATTTACCGAACACCTTATCGGGCGGACAGCAGCAGAGAGTTGCCATTGCCAGGGCAATGATCACGAAACCAGATATTGTCTTAGCAGATGAGCCGACAGGAAACCTGGATAGTGAATCCAGTGAAGAGGTTCTTAGGCTGCTCAGGGAGTCAGGGGAACGTTACAATCAGACGATTATCATGATTACCCATAGTAGAGAAATCGCAGAAACAGCATCAAGGATTATAAGAATGAGAGATGGTAAAATCGTATGAGTAATGAAAAGAAAATAATCAAAGAAATGGTTCAGGGTAATCTGAAGGTGAATAGAAAGAGAAATCTTCTTCTTGTATTGGCGATTACGTTAACTACCATTTTATTTACCTCAGTATTGGAAATTGGATTTGGCGGTATGCAATCCATTCAAGAAACACAGTTAAGACTTTCGGGATTAAAAGCAGATGCAGAACTTCGATACTTAAATAAAGAACAGTTTCAGGAAGTTCAAAATTCGGAGTTGTTTGAAAGCGTGGGAGGAAGGATTCCAATCGCATTTTTGGAAGGAGAAACAAAGCGACCTATTGAAATAGACTATCTAGATAAAGGTGGTATGGAAGCTTATTATCTTTCTTTGAAAGAGGGGAAGATGCCAGAAGATGAGAAAGAAGTGCTTTTATCTGAGCAAGCATTGGAAGAACTGGGAATAAAAAAGGAAGTAGGAAGTTATGTTCCGGTGTCTTTTACATTAAGAGGTCAAGAATATAATTTTGATATGCGATTGGCAGGTTGGTATACAGGAAATCCTAAGGCTGATTTTTTAATTGTATCAGAAACATTTTTAGAACACAATCTTGAAGTGACAAAGAATACTTATGATGATGATAAAGAAGTGTCCGGAACATATTATGCAAGCGTTTGCATGAAGAACACAAAAAATATCGAGCAAAACCTTAAAGAATATGTGAAAAGCCTTGGAGGACAAACTGAGGATTCTAATGGAAGAGAATATATTCACATAGCAGTGAACTATGTATTATATTCAGAAGATGGAAATACGGGATTGATTCTTTCGATATTCTTTTTTGCAGCGTTATTTATTTTATGTGGCTACCTATTGATTTATAATATTTTTGATATAGGTGTTATGCAGGATATTCAGCAATTTGGAATAATGAAAACAATTGGAATGACAGGTAAACAAATCAAGAGATTAATGCGAAGACAGATGCTTTTTTTATCTCTTATCGGTATTCCGATTGGCTTGCTTCTGGGATATGGGCTAGGTGTTCTTTTGCTACCAGTCATTCTTAAAAACTGGGAATATAGTGAGGAAGAACTTACCATTGTACAATCAGCGCATCCAGCTATTTTTGCTTTAACAATTATTTTTGTATTAATTACAGTATTCTTAAGCATGAGAAGACCTTCTCAAAAAGCGGCTAAGTATTCTGCAATTGAAACAGCAAAATATACAGAGATAAAGAAAAAAATCGCTGAAAAAGATATTCGTTCTATTAGAAACATAGCAAAGAGTAATCTGCAAAGGAATAGGAAAAGAACGACTTTAGTGTTTACTTCACTTATACTAAGTATTATCTTTGTTAACTCTTTATGGATTATTTCGAATAGTTTTGATGAAGAAAAATATATTAATGCACGAATGCGGAGGGACTATTTGATTGCATCTACAGACACTTTAAATCCGAGTGTTGGATATATTAGATCTTCGGCGGCATTGGACGAGGAGGTCATGGAACAAGTAGAGAAAAATTCTATAGTCCAAAATGGTACTAGATTATATAAAAATACAGTAGATAATTCTGACATAAGTTTTGAATGGGGCAATGAAGGAATTGAAATAAAAGAATATATGCCCAATGTAGAAGTTGATGGCGTAATTACAAATGAAGCAATAACAAATTATGGACAGGTAACATTGTCAAAGGATGAAAAAGCATTATGTAATGTGTGTGGTATTTCTGAGAATTTTGTTGATAAAATGGAAATTTTAGATGGGGAAAGCAATATTGCCACCATTAAAGAAAAGCTAAAAAGTGGGAACTATATTTTGGCTGCTGTTTCTAAAAATACAAAGGGTGGTTATAGTAGTCAGGCATTAGAGAATTTACCAGATATTGGTGAAATAGTGACGATTTATAAGAATGGAAAACCACTGAAGAAAGCAGAAGTGCTATCACAAATTTTGGTAGTGGATTCAGAACAGATATCAGGAGATAGTTTAACTGGTGATAATACTATTTTAGGACCTTGGTTTTATTTAGGAGAAGATTTATTTAAAGAATTGTATGGAGAAGGCAATTTAGTGAATTATTCTTTTGACGCAGATGAGAAAGATGCGCCTGCTGTACGAAGAATGTTGAACCAGATTTCACAAGAATTTTCAGATGTTGGATTTGAAACTACAGAGCAAAGGCACTCCGAAATCGAAAATTATAAAGCACTGGTCAGAATACTGTGTGTTTTAATTGGAGGAATTTTAGGTGTGATTGGAATTGTAAATCTTGTGAATATTATTTTTACAAATCTAATTGTGCGAAACCGAGAATTAGCAACATTTAGAAGCATAGGTGCAACAAAGAAACAGTTGCGTGAACTGATTATAAGGGAGAGTATAGGATATGTTTTCTATGCTGCAGTTGGTGGCTTTATACTTGCAACACTAATCGGCATGACAGCAGTTAGGGGGATCTGTTCTTCTGTTTGGCTTTTTACTTTTCAATTTACATTACTTCCAGCAGCCATTGTCATAGTATTATATTTCATAATAGCTGTTATTGCTTCTGAGGCAGGGATTTATTTTTGGGAAAAAGGAAGTATTACAGAACGCCTCAGAAATTTGTAGATAGGATGATTTACAGCATAAAAATGCTGATAAACCAGAAATATAAGCGAAAGGAGGCGGATAATATGTTAGAACTTGAAAAGAGAATGCAGGAAGAGCCTTTTGATGTAGAGGTTCAGTATTGTGATCCAGATGATTGCGCTCATGATTGTTTAACAGCACCTGGACACTGTAACACACATTTTACTTCAATGTTATAAGGAGGAACGTAACCATGAAAGAATTAGAAAAGAAAATTCAGGAATTAGGATTCGACGTAGAAACCCAGTATTGCGATCCGAGTGATTGCTATCATGACTGTTACGGTGAAGGTGTTAACAATTGTGATGCACATTTTACAGAAATTTGGTAAGATTGGAGGAATATTATATGGAAAAAATGGAGAAAAAAATCCAGGAAGTTGCATTTGATGTCGAAATTCAGTATTGTGATCCAAGTGATTGTTATCACGATTGCAAACATGAAGGTGTCAATAATTGTGATGCCGATATGACAACAATCTGGTAAAAATTGACAAATTACAGAAAGTGGTTCTTGTCTTTAATGCAAGAACCACTTTCTAATTTAGAATTAAATTTGTTTTATGCTTGTAATAATTCAGTAAGGATTATAGATTATATTAAATAAAACATGAGGTGAGAAACATGGAATTGGTTAAAACATCAGATTTAAAAAAGTATTATCGCACCGGAGAGATTTGCGTAAAGGCATTGGATCAGGTCAATCTTTCGGTTGAAGAAGGCGAGTTTATTGCTGTTGTTGGACCGTCAGGCTGCGGTAAGACAACATTATTAAATATGCTGGGCGGATTGGACAATCCGACAGAGGGAACAGTTCTGATACATGGAAAAGATATAACAAAAATGAAATCGGAAGAGTTAACAGTGTATCGAAGAAAGCATATCGGATTTGTATTTCAGAATTATAATCTACTTCAAACGCTTAATGTAAAAAGCAATATACTGTTACCCCTTTATTTGGGAAACAGTAAAATTGATGAAGCATATTTTGAAGAGATTGTAGAAATTCTGGGTATTAAAAATAAGTTGAAAAATTTACCTAACACCTTATCGGGCGGACAGCAGCAGAGAGTTGCCATTGCCAGGGCAATGATCACGAAACCAGATATTGTCTTAGCAGATGAGCCGACAGGAAACCTGGATAGTGAATCCAGTGAAGAGGTTCTTAGACTGCTCAGGGAGTCAGGGGAGCGTTACAATCAGACGATTATTATGATTACCCATAGTAGAGAAATTGCAGAAACAGCATCAAGGATTATAAGAATGAGAGATGGTAAAATCGTATGAGTAATGAAAAGAAAATAATCAAAGAAATGGTTCAGGGAAATCTGAAAGTACATAAGAAGAGAAATCTTCTTCTTATATTGGCAATTACTTTAACGACCATTTTGTTTACCTCAGTATTGGAAATTGGATTTGGCGGTATGCAATCCATTCGGGAAACACAGCTAAAATTATCCGGAATGAAAGCGGACGCAGAACTTCGATTTTTGGATAAAGAACAATTTCAGGAGGTTCAAAACTCTGATTTATTTGAAAGTGTGGGAGGGAGAGTTCCCATTGCGCTTATGGAAGAGGAAACGAAGCGTCCGATTGAAATAGACTATCTGGATCAGGCTGGCATGGAAGCGTATTATCTTTCCTTAGAAGAGGGGAAGATGCCGGAAGATGAAAAAGAAGTGCTTTTATCAGAGCAAGGATTGGAAGAATTTGGGATAAAAAAAGAAGTAGGAAGTCATGTCCCGGTGTCTTTTACATTAAGAGGTCAAAAATATAACTTTGACATGCGACTGTCAGGCTGGTATACAGGCGGTCCTAAAGTTGATTTTATGATTGTATCTGAAGCATTTTTAGAACACAACCCTGAAGTGGCAGAGAATACATACGATCTTGATAAAGAGATTTTAGGAACCTATTATGCAAGTGTTTGTATGAAGAATACAGGGAATATTGAACAAAATCTTAAAGAATATGCAGAAAGTCTTGGGGCGCAAACAGAAAACGCTGATGGAAGCAACTATGTTAATGTAGCAGTCAATCCCATGTTATATTCAGAAGATGGGAATACAGGAGTTTGTCTTGCCATAGTCTTTTTCGGGGCATTATTTATTCTGTGCGGATATCTTTTGATCTATAATATTTTTGATATAGGTGTTATGCAGGATATTCAAGAATTTGGGATAATGAAAACGATTGGAATGACCGGCAAACAGATTAAGAGATTAATGAGAAGACAGATGTTCCTGTTATCTCTTATTGGCATTCCGATTGGCTTAGTGGTTGGATATGGGTTAGGGGCACTTTTGTTACCCGTCATTTTGAAAAATTGGGAATACAGTGAGGAAGAACTTACTATTGTGCAGTCTGTACACCCAGCTATCTTTATTTTAACAGTTTTCTTTGTGTTGCTTACAGTATTTTTGAGTATGAGAAGACCTTCTAAAAAGGCTGCCAAGTATTCTGCGATTGAAACAGCAAAATATATAGAGGTGAAGAAAAAAACAGCAGAAAAAGATATTCGCTCTATTAAAAATATAGCAAGAAGCAATCTGCAGAGAAATAGAAAGAGAACCGTTTTAGTATTTACATCGCTTATATTAAGTGTTGTCTTTGTCAATTCCTTATGGATTATTTCTAATAGTTTTGATGAAGAGAAATATGTTAATGCACAAATGAGAAGGGATTATTTAGTTGCATCAACAGATACATTAAACCCTAGTATTGGTTATGTCAAACCTTCTGCGGCCTTAAATGAAGAAGCCATTCAAGAACTTGAAAAAAATGCCATGATTAAGAATGGAACAAAGTTATACAAAAATGCAATAGATGCATCTGTATATAATTTTGATATTAGTTTTGATTGGGGGGTCGAGATAATAGGTGTCAAAATACCCAGTATAGAAATTGATGGAGTAATTACCAATAGTGCAACAAGCAATTATGGTACATTAACATTAGGTAAGGACAAGAGACCAGTATGTAATGTATGTGGAATTTCAGAAAACTTTTTTGGAAAAATGGAAATTTTGGAAGGAGAAAAAAATATTAATGAGATTAAAGAAAAACTGAAAAGTGGAGATTATATTTTATCCGGTCTTAGTGCAAATGACAATGGAAAGCCGAGTATAGATAGTATTGAAACATCACCTAAAGTCGGTGATGTTGTGACTATTTATAAAGATGGGAAGCCATTAAAAGAGGTGGAAGTTCTTTCTCAAATTTTAGTGATAGATTCAGAACAAATATCAGGTGGAAGTTCTACAGGATCAGGAACTATTTTAGGACCTTGGTTTTATTTAGGAGAAGATTTATTTAAAGAATTGTATGGAGAAGGCAATTTAGTGAATTATTCTTTTGACGCAGATGAGAAAGATGCGCCTGCTGTACGAAGAATGTTGAACCAGATTTCACAAGAATTTTCAGATGTTGGATTTGAAACTACAGAGCAAAGGCACTCCGAAATCGAAAATTATAAAGCACTGGTCAGAATACTGTGTGTTTTAATTGGAGGAATTTTAGGTGTGATTGGAATTGTAAATCTTGTGAATATTATTTTTACAAATCTAATTGTGCGAAACCGAGAATTAGCAACATTTAGAAGCATAGGTGCAACAAAGAAACAGTTGCGTGAACTGATTATAAGGGAGAGTATAGGATATGTTTTCTATGCTGCAGTTGGTGGCTTTATACTTGCAACACTAATCGGCATGACAGCAGTTAGGGGGATCTGTTCTTCTGTTTGGCTTTTTACTTTTCAATTTACATTACTTCCAGCAGCCATTGTCATAGTATTATATTTCATAATAGCTGTTATTGCTTCTGAGGCAGGGATTTATTTTTGGGAAAAAGGAAGTATTACAGAACGCCTCAGAAATTTGTAGATAGGATGATTTACAGCATAAAAATGCTGATAAACCAGAAATATAAGCGAAAGGAGGCGGATAATATGTTAGAACTTGAAAAGAGAATGCAGGAAGAGCCTTTTGATGTAGAGGTTCAGTATTGTGATCCGGAAGATTGTGAACATGATTGTTTAACATCACCGGATTGGTGCAACACACATGTCACTTCGTTGTGGTAAAGGAGGAAGTTTTATGGAGAAATTAGAAATCAGAATGCAGGAAGAATTATTTGATGTAGAAACCCAGTATTGTGATCCAGATGACTGTTATCACGACTGCAAGCTGAATGTTCCCAACTATTGTAATGAGGTGGTAACATTATATTGGTAGAAATACCAAGAAAATTTAATTGCTGTCCCTGTAGGATTTTCCTACAGGGACACTTTTGCTTTTATACATATTTTCCTGGTGTAATAATTTGGTAAGATTTTGTAAGTATACTAATTCCATAAGAAAGGGGGAAACCGTATGAATATTACATTCTGGGTAACCGAAAGATGCAATTTAGCTTGTAAATACTGCTATGTACATAAGCAGCCTAAAACAATGACATTGGAAACCGCAGAACAGACAATCAAATATTTTACTAATAAATTTGATGAAACTGTTGCAGCAGGAAAACGGATTAATGTGGCTTTACATGGTGGTGAGCCATTACTGAATTTTGATGTTATTCGGTATATTGTAGAAACCTTAAAAGAGCGATATGATGGTCATATCATTTTTACAATGACAACAAATGGAACAGTGTTTGAAAAGGATATTTACGATTTTATAAAGGGTAAGGTACAGATTTCTGTAAGCATTGATGGAAATAGGAAAACAAATGATACAAACCGTATTTATCCAAATGGCGAGTCTTCCTTTGATAAAGTAGTGGAAACCTTAAAGTTTTTAAAAGAGCAAGGTGAATACATTCGGGTCAGAATGACTGTCAATAAGGAAACCCTTCCAGTTATGGCTGAAAATTATATTTATCTGGATCAGATGGATATGGGAGTAGTAACTTTTGCATTAGATGCCGGAGCTGCATGGAACCAACAAGATATGCAGATATATTATGAAAACTACGAAAAAATCATGGACTATATGATAGAAAAAGATAAAAAAGCAGCGCAGTATTTATTATTTAATATTAAAGAGGCAACCTTCAGAAGACGTACTGGCTGTGACGGTGGAACAAATACATTCCATATATCTGCGGATGGTGGAATTTACCCATGTGCATTAGCTGCTGATAAAGTGGATTATTGGCTGGGAGATGTTTGGAAAGGATTGCAACCGGAAAAATTGGAGGCTCTCCATAAGATTAACGAAATTCCAGTGACAGGGTGCGGAGATTGTACATTTAAACAGAATTGTTCCAGTCAGGTATGTAAACTGATTAATAAAGCATATACCGGAGATTACTATACTGTTTCTGCTTTCCAGTGCAATGAAAGAGATATTGTTTATCGGATTTATAAAAAGTACAAATATATATTGGAGGGATTCCATGTATAGTCCAAAAGTGGTAGTTGTAGACTCCGGTGTAGATACACAAAATCAGGAAATCATGGAGCATGTAATTCAGGGATTTTCTTTTCAAAAGAGTGCAGAAGAAGATGGAGTTATTGAAGAGGAAAATTTTGATGATGTTTTTGGTCATGGAACCAACTGCATTGATTGTATCTTACAATTTGCAGAGCAGGCACAATTTTATCCTATAAAAATTGTAAATGAATTAGGAAAAACGACCAGTTCTTTACTGCTTGCTGCGCTGGAAAAGTGCAGGGAACTACCGGTAGATCTTATCTGTTTAAGCCTTTCCGTAACACAAATGCTTAATCCTACTATGGAAAAGGAATTGAGGGATATTTGTAATGACCTGGAAAAACAGGGAAAGATTATCTGTGCTTCGGAATGTAATAATGCAAAGGATACCATACCGGCAATTTATAAAAGTGTGATTGGTGTTGGAGAATTATTACCAGATGCAAAGAAAAAAGTTCTTGTAGACAGGGCGGCAAGCGTTCAGGTTCTGGCGGATATTTCCCCGATATTTGTTGCAGGAAAATCCGGACGATATAATTTTTTTAAGGGAACTTCAAAGGGAAATGCTTATGTGGCAGGTCTTCTGGCCAGAGCTATGCAAACAGCACTGAATATAAAAAGCATACAGGAGGCATTAAACATACTGGAAAAGACAGATGATCCTTTAGAAGAAATTGATTTAGAGTGTGTAGGAAAGCTCCAGACTGATGAAGTGGGACAGATGATTTTGGAAAAAGTACATAGGAGATTGTTAGAGTTTGGCTGCACATCTTCCCTTGACGAAATCAGCAGGTATCCATTTCTTTCCCAAATTACAGGAGTGAATTTCTTTAATTTTTACGATTTTATCAGTGGGATATATAGGGAATTAAAAATTACGAAGTTGGATTATCATACCATAAAAGTAGGTGATGTTTGTACCCTGTATAATCTGGTTGAACATTTGAGAAGGAATGTGTGTTATGAAGAAAAAGAATGTTGTTTTGGAGCAGATACGAAAGTATAAATGGGGTTATCTGTTTGGGATTATATTGGTAGCTATGGACGCTATAGTGACCTATATTTATCCTCAGTTAATTACCAATATTCTGGATAAGGCGGTTCCGGCAAAAGATCCAGGGGCTGTGATTTCCAATGTTGCATATATGGCTATATGCCAGCTTGTATCTATTACAGTAGCATTGGCATTGAGTTATCTGTTTTGCAAAATGTCAAATGGTTTTATTGTTAAAATCAAGTTATTGCTGATACAAGCAATGTTTCAGGTTGATGGGAAGGAAATAGAGAAGAAATCAAATCTATTTATGACCAGCATGAATGCAGATGTTAATAACATAGAAATGTTATCTTCCCGTATGCTTTCTGATCTGCTGATACAAATTGTGACTGTGATTATTACAGCGGTAATTTTAATACAGATTAATCCGGTTATCTTTTGGTTTATGCTTTTGATTTATCCGATTCTTATTGCTATTCAGATTTTCTTTAACAAAAAAATTATGGGGCAGTCCAGAAAAGCAATGGGAAAAATGGATATTGGGAATGGTTTGATTAAGGAATTTGTAAGTAATCTTTACGAGTATCTGGCTTTAAATGGAAGAAATTATTATATAGATAAATTTTGCAGGAATGAAACTTCTTTGCGAAATGAAATCCTAAAGCAAAATATGTTAATGGCCTATAATCGTTCAGTACCGCAGCTCATTAGTACCGCTACTTTTTTGATTGTACTGGCGATCAGTGGTGTTATGGTGATTAACGGACAGGTACAGTTTGGAGAGCTGACAGTGATTATTATGTACACACAAAGAATGTTTAATCCACTGTCCTCAATCATGCTTGTAATTGGACAGTTCCAAAAAGCAAAAGTATCAATGGACCGAATTAATGAGATTGTAGGGTGAAGCAAATGGATATATCAAAAATTGAAATAAAAGATGTAAATTTCAGTTATAAAGAAGTAAAAGTGTATAAAAAAAATTTGAATATGTGTCTTGAGAAGGGCTCTATTTATCTGATTAAAGGGAAAAATGGTTCAGGAAAAAGTACACTGGCTGGTATCCTGTTAAAAATTTGGAATGACTTTTCAGGAACTATACTATTAGATGGGAAAAGCATTACTAATTTTTCCAGGGAAGCACTTGCAGAAACAATAGGGATTTGTTTTCAAAAGCCGCCCATTTTTCGTGACACCATAAGAAATAATATTGCTCTAAACGATCCTATTTCAGTAGAAAAGTATATTTCCTTATTATCATTTTATAAAGATTTGGAAGAAATGGGGCGTACATTAGAGTCGGAACTTATTGATACTGGAAGTGTTTCAGGTGGGCAGGCGCAGAAAATTGGTATTATCCGGACAGTATGTAGGGAACGCTCTGTATATATTTTTGATGAACCGACATCAAACCTGGATAGTGTTTCTAAAAAAGAATTTTATGATATGATAGAACACTTAAAACAGAATAGTATTATTATTTTATTTTCGCATGAAGCGGATGCAGAAAAAAGTGCAGACTTTATTATTGAGTTGTAAAGGAGGGAACCGAGTATGTACATGAGAAGTCCAAATGCAAAAGTTTTAGTACGTGAAGAAAGAGTCGTTTTGTGTAACACTAGAAACGGAGGATTTGTAAAAACCTCAGAGGCTTATTTTCAGTATCTTGAAAAATATCTGGAAGAGAACAATGGGGAGTTTACCATTAAGGAAGAAGATACTGTGGTAAAGAAAAATGCCTATAAGTTATTTCAGGAACTGTGCCGGATTCATTTTTACATTTCGGAAGAACAGATGAAAAATGAGATAACCTATCCGTATCAGATTGTATATCTTTCTTTAACCAACAGGTGTAATCTAAGATGTAAACATTGTGTGGCGTCTGCTTGTATAGAAGAAGTAGACCACATGAATACGGAAAACTGGAAAAAGGCAATTAATCAGGTATTAATTTTAAACCCAAAAGAAATCAACTTAACAGGAGGAGAACCGTTAATTCGTTCTGACTTTTGTGAGATACTGGAATATTTAAGAGGAAATTATAAAGGTGCAATTACCTTGTCTACAAATGCGTTGCTGCTGAATGACCGGCTTATGGAAATCATTAAAAAGAATGTTGATGGTGTTTCCGTCAGTCTTGATGGTTTTGATTCCTATAGCTGCACAAAAGTGCGAGGAGAAGGGATTTATGACCGGGTGATTGCCGGGATCAAAAAATTAAAAGAAGCTGGAATGGAAAAAGTATCTGTTTCCATGTTGGAAACAAAATACACCTATGGACATGATCAGGATTTTTATAAATTATGTGAAGAGTTAGATGTAAAACCATTAATCCGAAGATTTGCTCCTTCAGGAAGAGGAGAAGAGAACCAAAGAGAATTGCTTCCACCAATGGAGTACATAGAGAAATTGGAAAAGCAGCATTTAAGATGTTCATTATGTCAGCCGGGTAAAAAGGAGTTAAATATCAGTGAAAACGGAGATGTATATCCTTGTGCTCCACTTAGCAATTTGGAAAATCTTTTTATGGGAAATCTGTTGGAAACACCGATTATAGAAATTATTGAGAACCCGGCATGGAAAGAGGAATTGGAGAAGTTAAGACCTTGGAGAATGGAAAAATGTAAGGACTGTGATGTGAACCTGTTTTGCCATTCTTGTATTAATTTTACTCTGGGAATGCAGAGTGATGAGGAAATCTTCCAGAAGTTTTGTGAAAAACAAAAAGGACATTTAGAAAAATTATTATGGGGGAATTAGTTATGAAGAATAGAAAAAGACTTTTAAAAACAGTAGGGTTATTAACAGCGGCTACAGTGATGACAGTATCTTTCAATACAGAGAGCGTTCTTGCTTATTCAACAGGGGAAGAGCCTGCTATCGTGGCTTCAGAGGAAGATCCATACGAAAATGTTACAAAAATCAATTTGAAGGATATGTTTAACCAGAATCAGGAGGATTACTACGTTTACTTTTACATGGTTCAGTGTCCGTTTTGTAATCAGGTAAAAGATAAAATGCTGAATTTTGCGGCAGAAAATGATAATGTATATTTTGTAGATTATGCTTTAAGAGAAAATCGCCCTTTACAGAAATATAACTGGGCGGCAACGCGATCCAAATATAACAAAAAGATAGGATATGTGGACAGTGATGGAAACAAGGTATTTTTACCAGGCGAATCGGAAGAAAAATATCAAAATATGAAGAATGATTACGGAAAACGTATGCGTTTCAATTTTGTAACCATTACTCCAGAGGATATTCCGGCATTCCCTGGTTCACAGGTAGGGGATATCTATACGGATATTCAGACACCAGAAATTGATTATGCTTCTATTACAAAATACGAAGATATGTTAATTGCAGGAGTTCCGGCTTTATATCGAATTTCAAATGGAAAAATTACAGAATTTTATTTTGACTCTGTAGAAATAGAGGAGTTTTTCAATAGCATAGGAAGGTGAGATTATGGATATAAAGGAAATCTTAAACCCTATATGGTTATGGATTTATAAAAACTAAAAATTCTAGGATGGAGGAAGTAATAGCATGACTATACTTGAAACAAAGGAATTGAAAAAATATTATGATTCCGGTGAATATATTACAAAAGCTTTAGATGGGGTTTCTTTAGAGATAGAAGAAGGTGAATTTGTTGCTATTGTTGGCGCTTCAGGGAGTGGAAAATCTACATTATTAAATATGATTGGTGGATTAGACATACCAACTTCTGGGAGTGTTTTAGTAAAAGGCAAAAAAATAGGACAATTAAATGAAGAAGAACTAACGGTTTTTCGCAGAAGGAACATTGGCTTTGTTTTTCAAAATTATAATTTAATTCCAACATTAAATGTTTATGAAAATATTGTCTTTCCAGTGGAATTAGACGGAAATGATATAGATAAAGATTTTTTGAACAAAATTGTTACAATTTTGGGCATTGATAAAAAATTGGAGAATCTTCCTGGAAATCTCTCAGGTGGACAACAACAGAGGGTTGCAATTGCCAGAGCTTTGATTACAAAACCGGCTATCATCTTGGCTGACGAACCGACAGGAAATCTTGACACACAATCAAGTCTTGAAGTAATGGGCTTATTGAAACAAACAAGTCAGCGATTTTGTCAGACTATTGTTATGATTACGCATAATATGAATTTGGCTCAAATGGCGGATAGAATTATTAGAATTCAGGACGGGAAAATTATAGACGCATAATGGGAGGGAATGCGGTGTATTTGACTAGAAATAAAAAGTGTATCTTTAATCTTGCAAAAAAGAATTTTGGAAAAAGTAAAACACGAAATATAATTACTATTTTGGCAATTATACTAACCACTATGCTATTTACTTCTATGTTAACAATCTGTACGGGAACATATCAATCAATACAGACTACTATGCAGATGCAAAAGGGAAGTAAAGCAGACGGAGATATAAGATATTTAACAAAAAATGAGTTTGAGCAGTTGCAGGAAAATAGCAACATAAAAGTTAGTGGTTGTCGAAGACCGATAGGATTTGCAAGTAATACAAAGAATCATAATGTTGAAATTGATTATATGGATCAAATAGAGCAAGAATTAACTTTTAATAGGCCAACGCATGGGAAAGCACCGAAAAAGGCTAATGAAATTGCTACTACAGATAAAGCATTAGAAAGTTTAGGAGTAACACCCAAAGTAGGAGAAAAGGTCAGGATAGAATTTGATTTAAGAGAAGAGCATTATGTTTATGAAATGACAGTTTCCGGATGGTGGGAAGCTAGAAATTCACAAGTTAGTGTATTGCTAGTGTCAGAGGAGTTTATGAATAAAAATGAATCTTTGTTTCCCTATACATACGATGAGGACATGGAATATGCTGGAACGTATTTCTCAGAGGTGATTTTTGAATCTAAAAAGAACGTGGAGCAACAAATAAATAAGATCATTGAAGGTTTTAACGAGCAAAAAGGAAAAGATGTTGTATCTGGTGCAGTGAATTCAATTACAAATCCACAATTGGACTTTTCTGTGATTGGCGCAGTGATTATCTTTATAGTTTTATTTATTTTGGCAGGCTACTTGCTTATTAATAATATTTATTCTATTTCAGCTATGCAGGATATAAAAAATTATGGACTACTTAAAACTATTGGTACGACGAAATCTCAGATTGCATTACTTGTTAAAATCCAGACATTGTGGTTACTTGTGCTAGGAATACCAGTTGGTTTAGTTACAGGGGATTTTATCGGTAAATCTATTTTACCGTTTGCAGTGAATACTATTGCAAGTGAATATTTAAAAACAGAAATAGTAATAGCACCAAATCCGTTGATTTTTGTTGTGGCAACGATATTTACGATTGTAACGGTTAAAATAAGTATTGGTAAACCATTACGTACTATATCTAAAATTTCCCCATTGGTAGCTATAAGGGAAACGGGAATAAGAAAAAATAAGAAAAAGAAAAAAACGCATAAATTTAGCATAATTAAAATGGCAAATGATAATTTTAGAAGAAACAAAAAAAGAAGTATTTTTATTGTTATATCTATTGCATTATGTTGTGTGTTTTTTAATTCAGTTTTTATTCTGGCAAATAGTATTAGTATAGAAAAAGGGGTTGAATTACAAAGTGCTGCGGATATTGAAATCGGAAGTGGTAATCTATTTAATAATTTAAAAGGTTATACACGACATAGTGATGGTTTAGAACCCCAAGTAATAGATAGCATTAAGGCAAACTTTAAAATTAATGCGGAAGGGATTATATATAAAAATACATTAGATGATTTAAACGTTACATTTGATTATAATGCACCAATACAAGATGAAATTATATCTGAAAATGGAGTGAAGATGGTAGCTACAGAAAATGGGCGTGTAATACTGGGAAATAATAATTTTCCAATTTGTAATGTCTATGGAATAGATGAAAATGTTTACCAGAGAATGAATTTAGTAGACTCTATTGCAGGTATAGAGCAGAATAGTATTTTTCATAAAATGGAGCAAGAGAATTTCTTGATAGAAGCATTGCCAGTTTCACGTACTTCAAAAGATACGAGAAAATTTCAATGCAATTTAGGTGATAAAATAAAGGCTTTTGTTGATGGTGAGGAAAAACTTTATACGGTTATTGCACATGCGTATGTTAGCCCGACAGAATATGAGGCTCCTAATATGACGACAGGTATAAATATTGTTGGAGGAGATGCACCGATGTTCTACCTTTCCTCAAAATCATTTGTAGATTTATATCAAAATCCAACAATCATGAATTATACATTCAATGTCGATGAAAAAAATATGAAACAAATTTCATCGGAGATTGAAGTATTCGTTGAAAATTTTGAAGGAAAAGTTGGATTTAATTCTGCTGAGTTGATAAAACAGGATATGGAAAGTATGAAAAATACAATTTATGCAGTGGGAATTGTTGTTAGTTGTATTATTGGAATTTCAGGTCTTATCAATTTTTTGAATTTAACAATTGCAAATATTTTGAGTCGGAGAAGAGAATTTGCCATAATGGAAAGTGTGGGAATGAGCAAAAAACAGATTAAAGTTTTGATAACAGGAGAAAGCCTGCTATATTCTGTTTATGCAGCTCTTTTAGGCTTAGTGTGTTCGTTAGTATCGGGATTTTTATTGATTGGTCCGATTTGTAAAGATACATGGTTTATGCATTTTAATATGGTAATATGGCCAGCTATTCTTATAGGTGGAATTATTGTTATACTAACAATATTTTTACCTAAATTATTATATAAGGTATTTAGCAAAGGCAGTATTGTAGAAAAACTTAGAATTGAGGGATAGGATATTTAAGTTTATTAAATATAAAATTACTTGGAAAGGAGGCGAAAGAGTATGAGGATTTTAGAGCAAGTAATACAGGAAGAAACATTCGACATCGAAGTGCAGTATTGCGATCCAGACGAGTGCCTACATGATTGTATACACTCAGGAACTAATAACTGCGATGCAATTATTACCGGTTGGAGGTAGAAGGAGGCCATTATGAAGGAAATGGAAAAAGTAATACAGGAAGAAACATTCGACATCGAAGTGCAGTATTGCGATCCAGACGAGTGCCTACATGATTGTATACACTCAGGAACTAATAACTGCGATGCAATTATTACCGGTTGGAGGTAGAAGGAGGCCATTATGAAGGAAATGGAAAAAGTAGTACAGGAAGAAACATTTGAAATCGAAGTACAGTATTGTGATCCTGATGATTGTCTGCACGATTGTATACACTCAGGAACTAATAACTGTGATGCGATTATTACCGGTTGGAGATAGAAGGAGGCCATTATGAAGGAAATGGAAAAAGTAGTACAGGAAGAAACATTTGAAATCGAAGTACAGTATTGTGATCCTAATGATTGTCTGCATGATTGCATACACTCAGGGGTCAATAACTGTGATGCGATTATTACCGGTTGGAGATAAAGGAGAGTCATTATGAAGGAATTAGAAAAAATGGTACAGGAAGAAACATTTGAAATTGAAGTACAGTATTGTGATCCTGATGATTGTCTGCATGATTGCATACACTCAGGGGTCAATAACTGTGATGCGATTATTACCGGTTGGAGATAGGAGTTATTATGGAGAAATTAAAAAGAACAGTACAGGAAGAAATATTTGAAATTGAAGTACAGTACTGTGATCCTGATGACTGTTTACACGATTGTATGGAGAGTGGATACAATAACTGTACAGCAGTAGTAACTAGCTGGTGGTAAAACTTGCAAATACAGACAAAGGCAGTTTAGAAAAAGGCACTAGGTAAGAATTTTCTGTTATCTAGTGCCTTTTTAATACAAAGGGAGAGAAACTATGTATCCATTTCTAGTTGAAAATATGGCAGATGAGGAAGCCTATATACAAAATTTAAACATTGAGGTAAATTCCAAAGAAGTTTGCTATTTTATGTGTGGGGAAAATTTTGGACGGATACTTTTTGAAATCTTTTGCGGATATAAAAAACCGAAAACAGGAGAGATATTTGTATGTAATAAAGACTGGCTTGATTTGGACGAAAATAGTCGTTCTCTTTTAAACAGGCGCTTGTTTGGAATAGCGGCAGAAGAGTTTCCGCTGATTGAATTTATGACGGTTGAAGAAAACATTTCTATGCCAAGTCTGTTAGATGGAGATAAATCCAATATAGAGGAATTGGTTAAGGCTTTTGACATAGGCCACTTATTACAAAAATATCCTTCGGATCTTAATCATAGAGAAAAAATGAGATGTATCTGTGCGCGTGCCTTTTCTGGAGGCAGAAAGGTTGTTGTGATATTCGATTTATTCAAAAGAATGCAAGAGCAAAGCAAGGCAGAACTTGCAATACTTACTTATCATGCAGCAAAAAGTTTGGGAATATCTGCTCTTTACATAAGTGAAGATTTAGAAGAAAATTATGGTGCTTATGATCTTATATACAAATACCGACCTGAGAAAAAGGAATTTTCTATTATTGATTATCGTGCATGAATGGAGCTGTAGAAATGGAATGTGATAGAGAATGTAGACTGCTGTTAAATGATTTGAATGGTATTCTTTCTGAACAATGTTTGGAACAAAGAGTTAGGTGCAGGTATTTGAATGATCCGGTGCAAGAGTTGGCAGAGTGTATCAATCAACTGCTGGATATTTGTGAGAGGGCAGTAACAAGGACACTGAATATAGAAAATGATTATCGTACTATGCGGGCGGAACTGCAGAGCAATATCCGAAATCCGCTAAGCTGCATAAAAACAAGTTGCTTTCTAATCAATTCACTTGCAGAAAAGGAAAATATCCAGTCTGAAAAGCTCCAGGAGTATCTTCAAATTATAGAAAAAGCAGCGGAGGATATAGAGAGTGCATTAAAATAACTGATAATTGAAGAAGTGCTGGGCGAGGAGTTTTCGTCCAGTATTTCTTTCTGGAATGAGAAAAGTTGAATTTACAAATCAAGAGGAGGCATACACATGAAGTATGTTTTTCCAGAATATAAAGAGAATGTAGTGTTGGGCAACGGGAAATTACAGTTAAATCCAATGTCCTATCAGGTTATCTACGAAGGAAAGGAGATAGACCTGACGCCCAGGGAATTTGAAGTTTTGTACCTACTGGCTTTAAAACCAAACTGGGTAATGCCAAAGACAAATATTTATCATTCTGTATGGGGGATTCATTATCATGATGATCAGATACCATACAGAACAGTAGAATATGTGATATGGAAGATAAGAAAAAAGATGGGATATGATATTATCGAAACGTTGGTCAATGTGGGGTATAGACTGAAGAAGTTATAAGTATATATATATCATGCATACAATTTTGACTTTCCTATAAATGTAATAAAGTAGATGATAATTATAGAATTATAAAAAGTTTAGGAGCTTTAAATCTGTAGTTCAGATTTAAGCTCCTATTTCCGTTTTGAAATTTTTATACAAGTAGGATATAGATAAAAGAATTTCAAAATTAAATATTAAAGTTAAAGGGACTTTTTGAAACCAAATTCCATTTTTATACGTATTGATAAAAAACAGGCAGATGGGATTTGGACAATGGATGAAATTATTTTAATGAGAAAACTAAAGAAGAAAGATGAGAGGGCATTAGGGAAAATCATTGATTTATATAGTGCTTATATTACATGTATTGTCTGGGAATTGCTGCACAAAAAGGGAACTAAGGAAGATATAGAGGAGGTGGTTGCTGATACCTTTATTTCCCTATGGCTAACAGCAGAGCGCATTAATTATAAACAGTATAGCAGTATTAAATCTTATTTGGCTATGATTGCAAGAAACAAGGCAAAAGATTGGTTACGTTCATATCGTGGGGGAATTTTGGAGCTTAATGATGATATTCTTTTGATCGATGGTGATGTAGAAAGATTGATTTTACAAAAGGAGCAGCAGTTGATTATTGGAAGAACATTGGAAAAGCTGAAAGAGAAAGATAAAGCAATTTTTATTATGTACTATTATCGGTATAAAAAAATAGAAGAGATTGCAGAAATATTAAAAATGAATCCTCAAACAGTAAAGACCCGTCTGCGGAGAGGAAGAGAAATTCTGAAAAGGATTCTTCTGGAGGAGGGATATGATGCCAGTGAAATTTAAAATAAGTGAAATGTTTGATAATTCCTGTGAACTATTTGAAAATGAAATGCAACATAAAAATATTGAAAGTGAGAAGCGAATAAAAGAAATTGTTTTTCTTGAGATAGGTCACACCAAAGCCAAAAGAAATCGCAGGAGATATATAGCTGTTTTGGTAGCGGCAATGGGAATTGGAGGAATCACTGTTGGGGCACATGAAGTTTTAAAATCTGCAGGTGAAATCAAAAATAATGAGGAAGTGGTTTTAGAAAATCAGAATGGACTTGCTTTATATGAAAAGGAAAACAGCGGAGCTATACAAATGGAAGTGGAAACGGACATGATTTTACCAGAAAATTTATATAAAGATGGAATTCCTATTGCAAAATATATTATGGAATTCAAAACAGAGCGTAATGGATCAGTGCCAGAGTGTTATTTGGATAACGGAACCATGATTGTTCTTACAGATTTTGATGGAGATACTTGGAATATGAAAACAGGGGATACTTTTATATTAGATTTCATACAGTCTGATAGTGATGAGAGAGGTAAAGCAAGAACATTGGAGATTGGATATATTTTTAATGGAGAGGTGATAGATGAGAAGGTTATATCAGAAACAGAAAATAAGATAATCCTGGATATTCCTAAATCAGGACAATATGGTGTATATTTAAAAAATGTATCTAGTGACAGAGTAACGATTTCGCAAGGAATATTGACTGTAGAAAGGGGAAAGTGAAAGATGAAAAAAACAAGAATATTTTTGGGAATATTAGGGCTTATTTGCCTGGTTGCTATGCCAGTTTCAGCAGCCGATAATGTAAGAAATATAACAACTTATAGTATTTGTAGAGAAGATTTATATAAAGATCAGATAGAGGATAGAATGGGACTACAGCAAATTAGTATTGAAAGTGGGAAAACGGTATCCTTTTATGACTCCAATGGCTCTATGTTTTATGTGAGTGGAGGTACTACTGTTACTTTTCGGGTAAACTTGAATGTATCTTCCTCTGTAAAGATGGGGTATATCAATCAGAATGGAAGTAGAACCCAAAAGTATAGCGGTTCAGGAACTTCCCATAAAACATCATTTACAATACCGTCTAGTGGATATTATAGATTCTATGTAACCAATAGTGGATCTAAAACAGTGAAAGTAACGGGAGGTGAAATTAGTTTCTAAAATTATGAGAAGGAAAATATTTAAAATAATAAAGTGGTTGGTTATTGTAATTCTGATTCTATGCTGCATGGGGATCACATGGAACTATTTTTGTAAAAGGAGAGAAATACCAAAGATACAAGCTGCTTATGGCAAGGCAGTTAAAGTCAATGGGAAAAAGATGACTGTGGAAATTGCTGGTTTGCAAGCAGAAGAAACTCCAGTTATTGTATTACTCCCAGGACTGGGATCTCCTTCTCCGGTATTAGAGTTTAGACCTTTAGCTGAGGAATTAGGAAAGACATGTAAAGTGATTACAATGGAGCCTTTTGGTTATGGACTGTCTGATCCCGCAGATACAGAAAGAAGCATAGAGAATATCGTAGAGGAATTACATGCCTGTTTAGAGAAGATTGGAGTTCGCCGATATTATCTGATGGCTCATTCTATTAGCGGATTGTATTCCCTGTATTATGCTAATACTTATCCAGAGGAAGTTCGTGGTTTTATAGGGATAGATTCTTCTGTACCAAAGCAAAATGAGAATGAACCCTTTGATACAACAAAATTAAATCTTCTGATGGCCTATTTAAGTAAAACAAAAAATGTGTTGGGAATTAGCCGGATATTTTCAATTGGAAATCCGGAAAAGGCTATCTATGCAGACCAGAATTATTCTTATTCACAGGAAGACTTAGAAGTTTTTCGGATACTTTCCCTTGATACTTCTTATAACAAGACTGTAATGAATGAATTAAAACAGGTAGAAAATAATCTGAAGATAGTGCGGAACATGAAATTTCCGAAAGAAGTGCCAGTGCTAAACTTTGTTTCAAAAGACAATTGTGAAATTTTTCCAGAATGGGAAAAGCTACATAAAAGTGTGATGGGCGATAATCAAGAGAGTGAATTAATAACGTTAACAGGGGGACATTATCTGCATTTTGAGCAGAAAGAGATGATAGTAGACCTTACATGTAAATTTGCAAGGTAGTATAAAAAAATTCTATCAATCCGGGAATGGAGGTAGATATATTTTATATTAAAAATGTATTGACAATTATAAAATAGGTGCATATAATGAAGAAAAAGACATTTAGAAAAAAATCGAAATGTAAATGTGGTGATAAAGATGGGCTTACCCAATGTATTTAAAGCATTAAGTGATCCAATACGTCGAGACATATTGATAATGTTAAAAAAAAGAGGAGAACTGTCTGCAGGAGAAATTGCAGCAGAATTTGATATTTCCAATGCGACAATTTCATATCATCTGTCTTTGTTAAAAAAGGCTGATTTGATATTCGAAAATAGACAACAAAAGTATATATATTACAAGCTGAATGTGTCTGTATTCGAAGATATTGTGCTCTGGTGTATGCAATTTAATGAAGGGGATGTTGATAATGAGAAAAAAAGATAAAAATACACTATTAATAACTACTTTAATATGTGCCTGTACGGTAATTATTTATGGGATATTTTGTCATTTTTATTTAGCAGAGAGAATATTAACTCAGGATTTTTATGTTGGATTATTTTTATTAGCTATAATTATTTTTAATATTATTTTGAATATAGGATTAAATTTTACAGTTTGTAAAAAAAGGGGAGCAAAATTTTTAGTTAGATTAGGAAAATGGATTATGCCGTTTACATCACTTTTTTTTGTGATAATATCCATTCATTCTAGAATTTTTCCTGATTCTTTATTTACAGACAGTGCTGTTTATGTTTTTGTAGGCTTGGTTTTTATAGTAAGTGGAAACTATTTTCCTAAAAATCAAATGAATCCGTATATAGGTTTAAAGTTCCCCTGGTTATTGCATGATGAGAAAAGTTGGGATAAAACACATCGGTTAGCAGGTTATACATGGATATTAGCAGGTTTTTTATGTATTTTTCAACTTTTTATTAGTCCGTTAAAAATAGTGATCATTCCATTAGTTATTATACTGGTTGGGATTCTGCCATTAGTGTATTCTCTAATGTTAGTATATATGAAAAGGAGGTAAATGAAATGAAAAAACATGTGATTATTGGAAGTGCAATTTGTCTTGCAACAGTGTTGATTTTAGGCCTTTTTTGGGGGAAACTCCCTATGGATGTACCAATTCATTTTGATTCCGCTGGTAATGTGGATTCTACATTGCCAAAACCTATTGTTGTGTTTGGAATTCCCGTTATTTGTGCATTGATTAATGGAGTAGCTAGTTTTTCTTTGCTTCATAAGCAGGAAAAACGCAAATTTATGTTTTATTTAATACCTGTAATTGCAGTTGTTTTGGCAGTTGCAGTAATCGTACTGGCAATTTAGAAAAGTACCAAAAAGCAATGTTAATGGTAGAAAATGGAATGATAATTTTTTTGCCCATCATTTTGAAAATTTTCAAAATGATGGGCGAGTTTAAAGGAGAGTTTTTATGCTTGAAATTAGAAATTTAACAAAAACATATCCAAATGGAAAACAAGCAGTGAAAAATTTAAGTATAACTATAGAAGATGGAGATTTGTATGGATTTATAGGGAAAAATGGTGCAGGAAAAACAACTACATTAAAGGCTTGTCTTACTATTCACGACTTTGATTCCGGAGATATTCTTCTAAATGGAATATCAATTAAATCAAATCCGATAGAATGTAAAAAAAGAATGGCCTATGTTCCTGACTCGCCTGTGTTGGAAACATACTTAACAGGTCTGCAATATTTAAATTTTGTATGTGATATTTATGATGTATCAACACATACTAGGAAGAATAAAATTATTGAATTATCGGAGCGATTAGGTATGAAAGATAAGTTAAATGACTTAATAGGCTCTTATTCACATGGTATGAAACAGAAAATTAGTTTAATAGGCGCTTTGGCTCATGAACCGCTTTTATTAATTTTAGATGAACCATTTGTAGGTCTAGATCCTGAAGCATTTGTTGAATTAAAGCTGCTTATGAAAGAACTCTGCAATTCTGGTGGCTCTGTTTTATTTTCAAGTCATATTCTTGATGTTGTAGAGAAGACGTGCAATAAAATTGCTATTATTCAAAATGGACAACTGCTTAGATGTGGCGAAATAAGAGAGATTTTAGGAACAAGTGATTTGGAAGATATATTTATGGAGTTGAATAGGATATGAAAATATTTAAAATTCTTATTTTTAAACAGGCACAAGAAATATTTAAATTCAACACTTTATTTTATGGAGATAAAAAAGAAAAAAAAAGATATTTATTAATTTTTTGTGCAGTTGTTTTGTGCATAGGAGTATGTGGTACATATTTATTTGGAAATATGTATCAGGTTTGTATGGAATTTGAGAAGCCACAAGAAATTCTAGAATATTTAATTAATCCATTAGGTTTACTTGCTTTTCTTATTATATTTTTTTCTTCACTTTTGAAGGGCAGTGGAATGTTATATTCGGATAGAAGTAGTGATATATTATTTTCTTATCCCGTAAAGACTATTTGTATAGTTTTAGCAAAAATTTTTTTTCTATACTTATGGGGAGTCATTATATCTTTAGCTTTTTTGATTATTCCGATTCTTCGATATACGATATTGCTACATAGTATATTATTTGGAATTTTGGATTGCCTTCAAATATTTATTTTTCCAATTATTCCAATGCTACTAGGGGTAATATCAGGATATATTTTATATAAACAGATTGTAAATATTTATAAATCACAAGTTTTTGTCCGTAGTATTTTGTACATGGTAATACTTTTTGCTTTTATGTTTTTTATGTTTTTTTTCTTTGGAAAGGTAGATTTGAATAGCATTTATAGGCATATCCTTACAAAAGTAGATATTACTTATTTGGTTGGAGGAGTATTTTTTACATATAAAGTAGGTGCTGCATTGGCATCTGTGGTTGCATTAATAAGTGGCACTGTGCTAATTATTTACATCTCTAAAAACTATAAGAAAAGATATATAAATTTGCAAATAAATCAACAGAAAGGAAGTTCACTGAATTTATCATTCAAAAAAAATAGAAAAATATATTCCCTCTGGAAACGTGAAATAAAGAGGTATCTTTCAATTCCTATTTATTTGATAAATACAATGTTGGGAAATGTTTTGCTTCTACTGTTTGTAATATATTCATCTATAGCGTCAGAAAAGGTAACTGCATATTTTAATTTAATTAGTGAGCTTCTGGAAATTCAAGATCCTATGGTTTTATACAGTTACGCTATGAGCCTTATGATCATTTTAACTAATGTAAGTTATGCAAATATATCTATTGAGGGAAAGAATAGAGAAGTATTAAAATCCTTTCCTGTATCGATAAAAGAGTTACTTACTGCAAAATACTTATTTCATCTTTCTTTAACAGTACCGATGATATGTTTAGCAACGATTATTTTAGGGATTACTTACCATATGAATAGCTATGAATATTTTTTGTGCTTTATTTTGCCACTTTCATTCTCCGCCTTTGCCGGAGCATTGGGATTATTTATAAACCTATTATTTCCTAACTATGAATGGGAAAATATAATCTATATTGTTAAACAAAGCATACCGGCTATTTCTACAATATGTTTGAGCTGTCTGATTGGAGTTGGTATGATATGGTGTATTATAAAAATATTTGGACATAGTATTTGGAGCGCATCGTACATAGTGGCTTGTATTTTATTTGCTTTTGCCTTTTTAATAATACAGTTTATGAAGAAGATAAGTAATAACTTTTAGATTTTATTCAAATTTTATGAGGTGTTATGATGGGAAACAGTGAAGAAAAATTAGATTACTATTTTAAAGTATTATCTAATAGAATAAGGAGAAATATACTTCTTTTACTGGAAGAGGAGAGCTTGTGCGCTGGAGATATAATAAAACATTTTGATTTAACGGGAGCTACTATATCGTATCATTTAAAGGTATTGACTAAAAGTAAAATACTGGTGCGAAAGAAGCAAGGGCTTACTGTGTATTATTCACTTAATCAACCAGAATGGGAATATATAAAGAACTGGTTTAAATGTGGATAGTAAGTATTAGAGGTGAATTCTTATGGGAAAATATATAGAAATTTCAAAGAAACTTAAAGAGGATATATTTAATGGAAAATTCAAAGAAGATGAAAAGCTACCAAGTGCAAGAAAATTAGCACAGAATTATGAGATTAATGTTGCAACAGTTCTTCGAGCTTTACATGTTTTAAGAGAACAGCAAATTATATGCAAAAATAGAACAAGCAGATTTTATGTATGCCATAATATTTCCTGCATTCGTCAAAAATGTGTAAGACAAGAAATACAAAATTTCTTTGATAAAATGAGTTTGCTGGGATATTCTAAGATAGAGGTTCAAAACTTATTAACGAAACAGTTGAAAAAAGAAAGTGTTTTTAAAAGATAAAAGAAATCGTATTACTAATATTATTTTGTATTGTTGGTAATGCGATTTTTTTATACAAAAAATTTTGTCTGATTTATTACAGATAAAGGCCAGATTATGACAGGTTGTCAGAATATAAAAAGTGTCATGATATAATAAGTCAACAAGTGAGAGAGAATTTTAGTGATTTGTATATGAATAAGTAGAAGTTAGGGGGAGATGTAATGGCAGGGTATTTAAAAGAACCAGTTGTATTACAATGGGATATGAAAACAGGATCTTATGGCAAAATTGTACAGCATATTATCGAAAAAAAAGTATGTGAATTAGATCCCATTAAAATAAGGTACATAAATCCTAAAGATGTAGATGATTTTTCTACTATTGATAGGATTAAGAAGCAAATACTTGTTCAGTGTTCTCAGATTGAAATGGACTTTTTTGAAATAACTGAAGAACAAATAGAAAAATTGAATATTGATCAGACATTTCAATATTTTTTAAAATTTGATAGTTTTAATCTTGAAATCTCAATGTATTCAAAACTAAAATTCCTATTACAAAAAATCGAAGATTTGAACGTAATAGTATATATTACGGATAAAAATTTTTATCAAAGTGTTGAATTAATAAAATGGATATATAATGAAAATTCCAATATTTCCTTTTATATATATCCGGATAAAAAGAAAGAAAATTTTTTGGTTCATGTACCTAAATTACATAATGCAATATTAGAAATTATATCGTTATGTAAAGTATATAAAAATATTAAATTATCTATATACGATAAAGAAAAAATAATAAAAGATATACTTCCTTTAAATTATTATAGACATGGTAATTTTTGTATTACGGAGACAGGAACAGTTGCATTGTATGATTTTCTTCCTGATTACGAATACGGACTAATTACAACTGATAAAACTATTAAGGAAATATGGAGGGATATCTTAATAGAGCATGGTGATAGTGACTTATGTAAAATCCTTGAAGAACAGAGATACTGGTTCAAAAAGAGGAATGGAAATGGAGACCAGCTATGAAAGTGTTTTTTACAGAAATTTTTGCATTATATAAGAAAAATAAAAAATTTTTTCTTATAAATAAAAAATTGGATACAATTATTCCAATTGAAGAAACGTTATATTTTATGCTTAATCAAATAATCCTGAACGGAGAAATGGATATTAATGCTATAAGGATACGGGCAGATACACTAGATATATTGTTGTATAACCGTATATTGGGGGTGAAAAATTGAAGGTTATTTTGATTAATACAGATTTTATGCATGATGTAGATACTACAGTGCAGCCATTAACAATGTACACTATTGCAGGAATTATTTCACCATTTGTTGATCAAGTAGAAGTTATTGAACCTATGAAATATAGAATTGCAAATCTACAGGAAGATATATTAACTGTAATACTCAAAAAAATAAGAGATGCTGATCTTTTGGCATTTACAGTAAATACGTTTTCTTGGGCAGAAATTTTACGGTTGATTAAAAAAGTGAAAGATAATAATAAACAAATAAAAATTGTTATTGGCGGAATTCATATATCATATTTTTATAAGGAAATTATGTTGAAAACTCCCCAAATTGACTATGCTTTAGTAGGAGAAGCAGAAATTGCCTTTCCAAAGTTTATTCAATATCTTAAAGGTGAATTGCGCATTGAGGAAGTGCCAAATTTAAAGTATGTTCAACATGAAAAACTAATAGAGAATGCAAAAGCACCGTTAATAGATTTCGAACATGAAATAGTTCCTATGCCTCGTTATGATTTGGCAGAAAAAAATTTTTTTGACAGATTTACATTTGAAGCATCGAGAGGATGTCAAGGAAACTGTAGGTTCTGCTCTATATTTTATAAAAGATGTTGGAGAAAATATTCGGAAGATACGGTATTAAATCGTTTGTCTATATTTAAAAAATATTTGGATTCTCTATGCAAAAACAAAGATTTTATATTTACAGATGATTGTTTTACTACGGATCAGCAATGGGCCAGAAATGTTTTAGGTGGAATGTTAAACTTAGGATACAAAGATTATAATATTTTAATTGAAGCTCGGGCAAAACATTTATGGGATGAGGCATTGCTTGATATGATTAAATCTTATGATAATTTGCATATACAAATCGGTATAGAAAGTGGCTATGACGAGGGATTGAAAAAGATTAACAAGGAAATAAGAGTAGAAGATGTATTAAAAACGGTTTCATTACTAGAAAAGTACGACTTATGCAAAAGAGTATTTACATCGTTTATTATTGGATTTCCATGGGAGTCTAAAGAAGAATGTATGAAAACAATAGAATTTGCAGCTTTTTTAAATGATTGCTATTCAATCACTGTGAATGTAGCGTGGTGGATGCCGCTACCTTCAAACTTGTTTTCAAAATATTTTAAAGATACAAGTATATTTACGCAGGATAATTTTGCAACAAATAAAGAAATTTTTTATCAAGCACACCCGAAAATTGGAGTTAATGATGTTATGGATATTGATAGGTGTGATTCAATTTACAAAAATCTTGGGATTTGCTGGAGATTATGAATTACAAGAAGGGAGGATGCCAATAGGCGGAAGTATATGAACAAAACAAAAACGATAGGAAAAATTGATAAAAAAACAATTCAAACAGAATATGGAAAATTAAGCGGACCTCTTAACATTATGTGGGATATGACAAATAAATGTAATTTGTGTTGTATGCATTGTTATAACAAAAGCGGAAAAGATGCACATTACAAGGATTTAGATGATGAAGATATGATGAAAATTGCTCATCATATTGCAGAAGCAGGCATACCGATAGTGTGTTTTTGCGGTGGAGAGCCATTATTGAGATATCCATTACTTCTGAAGGCAGCAAAAGTTTTGTCGAGCAGAGGAATAGTGGTAAATATGGTGACAAATGGATTATTACTGACGACAGAGAAAGTAAAAATGCTACGAGAAAGTGGTGTAAATGGTATTCAGATTAGCCTTGACTCATATTCACCGGCTATACATGACAAATTTAGAGGGAAAGATGGAGCTTATGACAAAGCCTTGGAAGCAATAAAAATAATTCTCAATTCGGGGATCGTTCCTGAGGTTACATTTATTCCAACAAAGCAGACTTATCAAGGGATAGGGAAGGTTATTGATATTTTGATTGAAATGGGAATTAAATCTCTTAATTCCATGCCTTTTATACCAATAGGAAGAGGATATGATAATAAAGAGCAGTTAAAGATGTCAGTAGCAGAAAAATGGGAATTTGAATGGCTTGTTCGGAAAAAACTTTATGAATACCCAGATTTTTCCTTTAATAATGGTGATCCTTTAGAGCATATTTATTTGTTTTCGCAGAATCCAGATGCAAAAACTATTACATACGAAATTAGATGTAATGGAGATATTGTAGTAAGTCCATATTTACCGTTCTTATATGGCAATGCTGTAAGTAATACATTAAATCAACTGTGGGAAGATGGGCTAAAAGATGTATGGAAGATACCTGAGGTTAATAATGCAGCAAAAAGAATTGTTTCATTAGATGATATTGAGCAACAGAAAAATAGACCTTGGAATAACCAGGATATACAATTATATAGTGAAAGGAAGTGAAAAAAATGATTTTTAACAAGGTTGAAAATAGTTATATCGGTCTGTTACGTGAGGAAACAGATGGTACACGTTTATTTTATCCCAGAGCACATTCAAAACCTCATTTTATGAATAAGACTGTGTATGAAATTTGGGATCTTATTGATAATCGTTCTGCACAAGAGATTGTAAACATATTGAAACATAAATATCCTGGTGTATCAGAACAGAGATTATTAAATGATGTAAATCATACAATAGCTTATTTATTAAATTTAGAAATGATTAGGGAGGTAAAGTAAAATGGGAAAAAAGAATTGCTTTGTATCTTTGTTTGAAGAAAAAGATTTTTTAGAAGCATCAAAATTTATTATCGAAGAAAAAGAACACTGTCATGATGGATACTTATTTTTTCCAGAACAATACGAAGGAAAAAATTTTCCGGAGTATTATCGGGCAATAAATATGAGAACAAATCATTTCCATGAAGCAGAAGTATACCTGAATGTAATTGATAAAGTGACAAAAGAAAGAATTGGTGTAGTGGGAATTTATATTTGCCCCAACAATTACGTAGTATATATAACTACAATGGTATTACAGAATAAAGGATATTTGGAAGTGGCACTTGCTCAGTTAAATGCACAATTAAAAGCACAATCTGTTGAGTACGTAAAAGTTAAATTTACAGATCAAAGTGAAAATATTGCACATACATGGCAGGAGAATGGATTTGAAAGAGAATGCGTTATTCGCGCAGAAGGAATCAAGAAAAGCGATTTTTGGATATATTCAAAAAAACTGTAAAGTGAGGAGAAAAAATGTTAAATTCGAATATCAGTAATGAAAGCGCTCAAGGATTTGGAGAATGGTTAAGAGAAAGTAATTATGCTTTCATTTACAAAACTATGGCTGGAATATTCAATACGGTAGAGCCATGGATTGATGAAAAAATTATAAATGAAATGCTGAAAGATGTAACAGAAATTGATAGGCATATAACAGAGTTTTTCTTATTGGGATATGCAAAAGATAAAAAACTGTTGAAAAAAATATTAGGAGATAGGAACCTGGAATTTTTATGTGAAACAGGATTTGCATCAGACGTGGAGGGGCTAATTGAACCTCAAGGATTTGTAATTTTACCCGTTGATGATTTGTTTTTGATCGTAAGTTTACCTAGCTGCTATAGTAATGCCAAAAAACGAATGTCGGATATTTATATAGGATCGGATTCTACAAAATTAATGAAATATATCAAGAGAGATTCTTATGATAGTGTTTTGGATTTATGTGCAGGTTCTGGAGTTCAAGGATTAAACATTATAGAAAACGCTGAAAAAGTGGTTGAAGTAGAGTTGAATGATGTGGCATATAATGCTGCCATATTAAATGGAAAAATCAATGGAATATCTCCAAAGAAATACGAAGTGAGGAAAAGTAATCTGTATCAAATGGTACCTGAACAATTTGACTGTATTATTAGCAATCCACCATTTGTTCCAGTTCCAGAAAATATTGTTTTTCCATTGTGTGGAGATGGAGGCGAGGACGGACTCGATTTGGTAAGAAAGATTATTAGCGGCTATACACAACATTTAAAACCTTTTGGAAAAGCATATATGGTTTTGGAATGTATAGGAGATGAAGAAGGTCCTTATGTAGTAAAATGCATGAAGGAAATTTTGAAAAGTGGAAGTATCAATGTATCATTAATCAATAGACAGCAGATAGAATTTCAGGCAGACGCATCTGCCAAAATTGCAATTGAGATATATAAAGATCCAGAAAATTATAACAATTACTATAATGCATGGATGGATATGTTCAATAGAACAGGAGCTACTTATATTTATCCTGTTGTTGTGGAATATATCAATAATGGAAAACCTTTAGAAATAAATATTATCAGAAATTATAATAAATGGGCTTTAGATTCTAAATTTGAATTAGCACCAGATGTGGCAATAGTAAAAAAAGAAAAGGATTTTTATGAAGTTACAGTTAATGGAGTAGGTAGAGCTGCGTTTGATGAGGAAGTTAAACACTTAATAGAAGATATGCCAGGGAAGAAATTACGAGAATATCTGGATACGGAGGATAATCCCAGAATTAATATTTCGAAGATTAAGAGTTTGTTGAATACAGTGAACGGTTTAGAGGCCAAAGGGATTATCATTCCTAAGTAAAATTTGATATATTGTATATTTATTACGATATATAAAATAATGGGAAAGGAGGAATATATTATGGAGTTATTAACTAATGGTTATGATAGCCCTGAAATCGTATCTGATGATGGAAGCATTCAGCCAAGAGCATTAGTTTTAGTAAACGTTAATGTCTTGGTAAATGCAAACGCAAACGCAAATGCGAATGCAAATGCGAATGCAAATGCAAATGCGAATGTAAATGCAAATGTGTAAATGTAAGGGACTAAAGTAATGAAAAGAGCTGCATGGTACATAGAGGTAAACTGTATGTCATTATGTAGCTCTTTTTAAATAGAAAGTTTTGATGGGTAAAGCATGAAAAAAATATTTATGAGTATATTTGGTAAAAGTAAGAATAAATTTATAATTCTTACTGTAATTAGTCTATTGCTTGCAGCTATTGGGATTGTATTACCATATTTAAATGGTGAATTTATAGATTATTTGGCTACAGGAGTGGGATATAGTTTTATATTAAGAATGTGTATTTTCATTTTGTTATTGGGATTGATAAATGTTACTCTATATTATGTGAAGCAAATTTTGAATGCAAAAATTAAATTGGAATCCTCCTATTTATTAAAACTAGAAATTCTTAAACATCTTAGAGATATTCCAATATTGTCATATAAGAAATTCACCCCGTCTTATTTGAATCAGAGAACCGAACAAGATATAGGAGATATTGTTTCCTTTATTATATCAAATTATCCGGCAATTATATTGAATGCTATTCAGATTATAGGATTATTTATTATAATTAGTAGAGTTAGTAAAGGGGTTGTTATACTGATGCTGATTTTTCTTCCGGTGTATTATGTTATGTACGTATTTCTTAGAAAACCATTATACACGAAAAGTTATGCATCAAAAGAGGCACATAATTTATATTTTAATACATTGAATGATCAATTAGCTTTCATGGAGGAAATAAAAACTAATGCAAACTATGAATACAATAATCTATATATTGATAAATACTATAGAAAATACTATAGAAATTATTTAGAGTTTGTAAAAATAAGTGGAAAGTCAATTTCAATAGAAGGAATTATATCAGCCTTATTTCAAGTGGCTACATTTTTATATGGTGGTTGGCAAGTTTTAAATCATAACATGTCCGTAGGACAATTGACTGTTATGTGTACATATTTTTCTATGATGCTTCAATTGATAAAATATTATTTTGAACTTGGAAATTCATTTCAAAATGTAAAAACATCACTACACAGACTAGAAGCTATTTTTCATATTGAAGTAGAAAAAGAAGGAAATATTCTGTTGGAAAAAATAGAGAATATTTCAGCATCAATTACATTTGGATATGATTCAAATAACTTTATTCTAAAGGAGTTACCATTAGAGTTGTGTAGAGGAAAAATCTATTGCGTAGTGGGAAAGAATGGAGAGGGAAAATCAACACTTACCAAAATATTAATTGGGATTCTACATGCAAAATCAATATTAGTCAATGGAATTAATATTGATTGTTTAAATATGGAGGAACTGAGAAAAAATAGTATTCTTTATATTTCTCAAGCATTAAACTATCCAAATAGGACTATAAAAGAAATATATCAGGAGTACAATTCTAATATTCGGTTGGAAGATGTTATTAGAAAGATTAAGGAACATGATCTGAATGAGGAACAATTAATACCTTTATATCAAGAAAACTGGAATAAGAATATAAATACTTTATCAGGAGGAGAAAAACAGATAGTCTCTATTCTAAAGTGTTTAGTAAAAGAAGCTGATATGATTATTTTTGATGAACCGACCTCTAATTTAGATATAAAAAGAATAAATGCTTTATTAAGATTAATTGAACGATTGAAAATGGAAAAGAAAATACTATTAATAGTGTCACATGATTCAGAAATAATACAAGCAAGCGATATTATTATTAGACTTGGAAACATTCAGCATTAACAGCAGAAGATAACAGAATAAAATAGTCACGTGAAAATTTTAAAAGTTAAAATACGAATAAAAAAATGGTTCCAAACTATAAAGGAATGGAGCCATTTTTATTTTATTGCTATATTCCGTTATTATAGGTATTTGTTTGATTCCTAACTTTCTATGAGCCGGGCATAACAGGTTGCCATGAAAAGGGAAGCTGGATTTATATTTGGTAGTATTTCTTATATCCTATGTAATTGTCACCCACTTCTAGAGTACCGAACAGCATGAAATCTAAGACCGGAATATTTACACGCTGAGGACAATGGAAGCTGCCATTGTCTAGAACCTTATGGCATAGGATAAATTTATTATCTTCCCAGAGTAAAGCGTTAATCTGTAAATGTTTAGTTGAATAATCCGGGGTGAAATCCATCACCTGTCCGATGCTTGGAAATCATCATTACGTTTTGCAGGAAATCACGATTCCGTCAAAAAGGAAATCATTTTATTACTAAATCCTTATAATGAAGATATGCACCCTATGGTGTAAATTCATTACAAGGAGGTCACGATTATGACCAAATATCGAGAAATCATCCGTCTTACTGGATTGGGCTTCTCTCAACGTAACATCATGGCAAGTTGTGGTGTTGCTCAGAAAACTGTAGTCAAGGTTCAAAAACGTGCCAGAGAATTAAATCTTTCTTGGCCTCTTGATGAATCTATGACGGATACTGAACTTCAAAGACTTATGTTTGCTAAGACCACCAGAAATATCTGGAATGGAATGGTGACCGTTTTCGCAAATGGGCTGAGCGGATTGGCATAAATACGTACACTGTGGTCAATGCAATACTGACCTCCAAGCGTGTGGAACAACAGACTTATAGAAGCTGCATGGGACTTCTAAAGCTTACTGATAAATATTCAGAAGTTTTGCTTGAAGCCGCCTGTAAAAAGGCATTATCCTATACAGCTTCGCCCAGTTACAAGAGTATCAAAAACATCCTCGTAACGGGTTCTGTAAAAACGGAACTAGAATCATCTGGATCCAAGACCACACATAAAGCACACGGCATCACAAGGGGTGCCGACTACTATCGGAGGTAATCACATATGACAAATCAGAGTATAATAGATAAACTTATTGAAATGCGCCTAACCACAATGGCAGATGCATTCCGTAACCAGCTTAACGATTCTAAATTCAAGGAAGTTCCTTTTGAAGACCGCTTTGGAATGCTGGTAGACATCGAATACAGCAATCGCAAGAATAACCGCCAGAAGCGTCTTATCCACAATGCCGGATTCGACCAGCCGGAAGCAAGTATCATGGATATCAACTATACTTCCGGACGCAAGCTGAACAAGGAGCTGATAAACAGACTCGCCACCTGCGAATATATATCTGAACACCGGAATCTATTTATTACCGGTGCAACAGGCTGTGGTAAAACATACATGGCATGTGCCTTTGGTATGGAAGCCTGCAAGCAGTATTACAATACCAGGTATGTCCGTATGCCAGACTTACTCATGGATTTGGACATTGCACGAACTGAAGGGAACTACCGCAAAGTTATGGCAAAATATTCCAATCCAGTGCTTCTCATTCTGGATGAATGGATGCTTCTCAAACCAACTGATACAGAGCAGAAAGATATCTTCGAACTTCTTCATCGGAGACGCAAGAAATCATCAACCATCTTCTGCTCTCAGTATGTATTCGAAGAATGGTACGATCAGCTTGGAGGAGAAGCAAGTCCTCTGGCTGATGCAATCATTGACCGTATTGCCCATGACAGCTATCAGATCAACATCACAAGTATTGATGCTGAGCATGACAAGTCCATGCGGGAGGTGTATGGCCTAGATAAAACACTGCGCGAGTAAACTCGCATAGATGATTTCCACTTTCGGACATCTGATTTCCAAATTTCCGGAAGTGCGATTTCATCGCACAAGAATATTCAGTTTAGTTTTATGGTAATTACAAATTTATCTTTTTCATTCATAATGATAGCAAATAGTTTTTTACTCCATCATTTTGAGAGAAAGTAGATTTTGAATAATCCGGTGCCCGTGTCCCTGCTGTCCGGTGACAGGAAACCGCAAATCCGTTTTTTAGGAAACCATCCTTCCGGTAGTGGAAACCTTTATCATAAATCCTTTAGAATGTAATCATGCACCAGCTGGTGTAAATTCATTCAAAGGAGGTCATGACCATGACCAAGTATCGAGAGATTCTCAGGCTAAAAAGTCTGGGACTCAGTCAGCAGAGCATTGCCGACAGCTGCAATGTCTCCAAGAAAACGGTTAATCGCGTTTTGAAGCGTGCAAAGGAATTAAATATTTCCTGGCCGCTTGATAAAAGCGATACCGATGCTGTTCTTGCAGAAATGTTTTTTCCTTCTACAAAGCAAGTCAGATCCAATAAACGGATGCCTAACTACGATTATGTCCATAAAGAATTACTCCGTAACGGAGTCAGTAAGAAACTCTTGTGGACAGAATACATGGAGGATTGTCATGCAAATGGCGAAGAACCACTTATGTATTCCCAGTTCTGCTATCACATCCAGCAGGATGAGCAGAAACGACGTGCTACCATGCATATCAACCGGAAACCTGGTGAGCAGGTTGAGGTCGATTGGGCAGGAGATCCTGCAACAATCCTTGATCCGGATACCGGTGAGATCACCAAAGCCTATATATTTGTCGGCGTGATGACTTATAGTCAGTACGCATATGTGGAAGCATTTCTGGATATGAAGCAGAAATCATGGATTAATGCCCATGTTCATATGTATGAATATTTTGGTGGTGTTGCCAGAATTCTCGTACCGGATAACTGTAAAACAGCGGTTGTCCACAATGGTGGCTTTAAAGACCAGCAGGTCAATGAAACTTATCAGGAAATGGCCGAATACTACGGCACCGCTATTATCCCGGCGCGTGTCAGGGCTCCAAAAGATAAGCCGAATGCTGAGGGGACAGTAGGAAATATTTCTACTTGGATCACAGCAGCTCTTCGGAATGAACAGTTCTTCTCCCTTGCCGAATTGAATCTAGCAATCAGAGATAAGCTGGAACTGTTCAACCAAAGGCTCTTTCAGAAGAAAGAGGGTAGTCGGCGAAGCTTATTTCTTGGGGAAGAAAAACCATTGCTGTCACCATTACCTGCTACCCGTTTTGAACTGAGTGACTGGAAAGCAGCCACTGTCCAGTTCAATTATCACATATCTGTGGACGGAATGCTATACTCCGTTCCGTACGAATACATTAAAAAGAAAGTTGATATAAGGGTAACAGACACCACGATTGAAATTTTCTACAACCATAACCGCATTGCTTCCCATCGTCGTCTAAAAGGACGCCCTGGGCAGTACAGCACCATTACTGAACATATGCCGGCAGACCACCAGAAGTATCTGGAATGGAACGGTGACCGCTTCCGTAAATGGGCTGAGCGGATTGGCATAAATACGTACACTGCAGTCAATGCAATATTGACCTCCAAAAGTGTGGAACAACAAACCTACCGAAGCTGTATGGGGCTTCTTAAGCTTGCTGAGAAGTACTCAGATGCGTTACTGGAAGCTGCCTGTAAAAAGGCATTATCCTATACAGCATCACCCAGTTACAAGAGTATTAAAAACCTACTTGTAACCGGTTCAGAAAAGCTGGCATCGGAAGCAATCGATACCAAGACCACACATAAAGCACATGGCATCACACGAGGTGCCGATTACTATCGGAGGTAAACACATATGACCAATCAGAGTACAATGGATAAGTTAATAGAAATGCGCCTTACCACAATGGCAGATGCATTCCGCAATCAACTCAATGACCCAAAATTCAAGGAGGTTCCCTTTGAGGATCAATTCGGTATGCTGGTGGATATCGAATACAGCAGTCGCAAAAACAACCGTCTCAAAAGACTGATCAAGAATGCCGGTTTCGATCAGCCGGAAGCGAATATCATGGATATCAACTATACTTCCGGACGCAAGCTAAACAAGGAACTGATTCGCAGACTTGCTACCTGCGAATATATATCTGAACATCGGAATCTTTTTATTACCGGTGCTACAGGCTGCGGTAAAACTTACATGGCCTGTGCCTTTGGCATGGAAGCCTGTAAGCAGTATTACAATACCAAATATATCCGTCTGCCTGATCTGCTTATTGATCTGGAGGTGGCACGGACAGATGGCAACTACAAAAAGGTGATGGCTAAGTATGCCAATCCCGTTGTCCTGATTTTGGACGAATGGCTTCTATTGAAACCAACGGAATCTGAACAAAGAGATATCTTCGAACTACTCCATCGGAGACGCAAGAAATCTTCAACGATTTTTTGCTCCCAGTATGAGTTCGAGGAATGGTACGACCAACTGGGTGGTGATGATAGTCCTCTGGCAGATGCAATCATTGACCGCATTGCTCATGACAGTTATCGTATCAACATTACAAGCATTGATGCCGAACATGATATCTCGATGCGAGAGGTTTATGGCTTGGACAAAACATTACGTGAGTAAACTCGCATAAGCGGTTCCCGCTAGCCCGGACAGACGGTTTCCCGTCTGCCGGACTTGCGGTGTTACCGCACAAGAATATTCAGATTTTTACTACAATTGGAGATTTCATTATAAATGGTAAATGTGCTCCAGGTCCATTCCTAGTTGAATGGCTAGAAATGATGATACCTTGCAGACAAGGGAAGCTCTTGCCGGTGTTGCATGGCATCATGAAAGAGCGCTAATAGATTTACATACATATATATAGATTATATATACGTAAAAGGCATAATGTATTGTTTGTTTTCAAGAGTTGTATTGAGAAACTGTATGATAACGGACGATTTTGTGTTTAGTAAAGGTAGAGTGATTATTACCTTTTGAATGCTATGTTTTTTAGAAAAGTTTATGGGGTAATGTATACGGTTTAAGATGTGTATAGTCTAGAAATAAAAAAAGGATATAGTCTATTCCAAAACTGAAATATCTATATCCTATGTGATTTCTTATGAAAATGAAAAAAATTTTTTCATCTCGTTTAAAATAAGAAGAAACGCTACTAGAATTATTGAACACATTATTACTATTGCATAATTAATTTTATGTAATAACAACAATACAGCAATTATGAAAAATAGAATAATAAGAATATTTTTTTTGACTTTGCTGTAATATAGGATCTCTTGATTATCAAGAGTGCGATTATCACTATTGGATATTTTATTGAAAAAAATGTATATGCCACTTATTAATGTGATACATAAAAGAAATAGAGGAAATTTCAAAAAATAGTTTTGGGCTATAAGTAAAATAAGAATTATTATGTTAGAAATCATATAACAAGCTGTTTTACTTTTGCAATGCATACCACCGCTAAATGATCTCAGTGGAATAAAAGATAATAACATTATTATGGCAATATCTATTTTTTCAATGAGGCAAGCAAATAATAAGGTGGTCAATATATTTGCAATTATTATAAACCCATTTGTTAGTCCATAAGTATATATTTCGATATCCTCAGGTTCAATAATATGATAATCAATCATTTTTTCAGTCAAATACTTATTAATAGAGCACATGGTTAAAAATGGGATTTTTTTAATTTTTCGTGCCCTTCAGGTAGCGTATCTTCATACATTACATACCAACAACGCTGATTAGAAGCGATTGTTGTGATTAGCAGTGCAAAACTGGCTACTGAAGATAGTAATTTGACATTTGTATTTTTTTTGATAAGTTTGATTTTTTTTAACATATTTTGTAACCTTCCTTTTTTATTTTGGATGATTATAGCATAGGAATGGCAATTACCTATGAAACTGTAATAAAAGGTATGTTATATGTAATAAATGGCACTTAGGAGTAAAATAAAAGAGACTATCTAATCTAACAGGATATGGATATATCAAGAAGAAATTAAGAATGAATTAAATTAGAGGGAAAGGGAACAATAATATTCTATGAACGAGTGTTCTCAGTAGATAAAATACCATAAAGAACAGCACTTACTTCAAAGGAGTCACCTAGATCCAAAAATTCTATTGTACCATTATATTTTTCCACTACCCTTGTAACACTATGTA